>JAEEUS010000049.1 GCA_016290615.1 Lachnospiraceae bacterium
GGATAATGCGGATTTAAGACTCAGTAAAAAAGGATATGAGATAGGACTTATCAGTGAAGAACAGTATAGGCACTTACTTGATAAGGAAAAAATGATCCTTGATGAGATAGAAAGATTAAAATCAACGATAGTCGGAGCGAATGCCAGAATAAGCGCATTTATGGAAAAGTATGACTCTCCTGCTCTAAGAACTGGATGTTCACTGGCTGAACTAATGTGCAGACCTCAGTTTGACTATGAAAAGCTTTCCGAGATCGATGATGAGAGAGTCAAGCTTCCTGATGAGGTTATCGAACAGGTCGAAATTGAGATAAAATACGAAGGATATATAAAGCGTCAGATATCACAGGTTAAGAGTTTCAAAAAGATGGAAAGCAAGATGATACCTGAGGATATTGATTATGATGATGTGAACAGTCTAAGAAGAGAGGCACGCCAGAAGCTTAAGATGTTTAAGCCAGTAAGTGTTGGACAGGCATCAAGAATTTCCGGAGTTTCGCCGGCCGACATATCAGTACTGCTCGTTTATTTAAGTTCGAGGTATCCTAAGAATAATGAATGAAATAGACAGACTCAAGGAAATAGTAGAGAAATTAAGATCTGAAAACGGCTGTCCCTGGGATAAGGTTCAGACTCATGATAGTTTAAAAGCTGCCTGTATTGAAGAGGCCGCGGAAGTGATCGGCGGTATAAACATTCTTGACAGTGCAGCTAAACCCGACAATCTCAGAGAAGAACTGGGTGATCTTTTATTGCAGGTAATGTTCCATTCTGTAATAGCTGAAGAAGAAGGACTGTTTTCTTTTGATGATGTAGTAAAAACTATAAATGAAAAAATGATACGCAGGCACCCTCATGTTTTTAGTGGTGTGGAATATGCGACTGATGAAGAAAGGCATGCAGCCTGGGAAAAGATAAAAAAGGAAGAAAAAGCCGGGCGCGAATGGGAATCTAAGTATCTTGAAGATGCGATGAAGGAAGTCAAACAGCTGATAGCAAAAGCACAGGAAAGAAAAGGATTTAGTCAGGAATAGGACAATGAGTGATAACTCGTTTTTCATACAGGGCTTAAAAGAATACGGTTTTGATCCGACTGATGATCAGATCGATAAGTTTAACAGATATTATGAACTTCTCATTGAATGGAATGAAAAGATCAATCTGACTGCGATCACAGAATATAAAGATGTCATGATCAAGCATTTTCTCGATTCGGTTTCGATAATCAAAGCCATAGATATGTCAAACGTTAAAAATCTAATTGATGTAGGTACTGGAGGAGGTTTTCCGGGCATACCTATAAAGATCATGTTTCCTGATATAAAGATTACTCTTTTGGATTCTTTAAAAAAACGACTGAATGTATTAGACTTGATAATAGATGATATCGATCTTAGTGATATATATACTATTCACGGACGAGCTGAAGATATTGCAAGATTGCCGCAACATAGAGAAAAGTATGATCTTTGTGTTTCACGTGCAGTTGCAAACCTGAGTACTCTGTCTGAATTATGCATTCCATTTGTAAAACCCGAAGGGAAATTTGTTTCTTATAAATCAGAAAAAGCAGATGAGGAACTTGAAGGAGCTAAAAATGCAATAAAGCTTCTTGGAGGTAAAGTATCATCTAGTGTTTCTTTTGAACTTGAGGATAATATCCGTACACTGATAGTTATAGATAAGGAAGAATCAACAAACAAGAAATATCCACGTAAAGCAGGTACACCTGGGAAAGAACCTCTATGATAAATATAATGCTTGTTGATGATCATGTACTGTTTCGCGAAAGTCTCAAAGTATTGATCGAAAAAGATAAGTTCATAAGAGTTACGTGTGAAGCAGCCAATATGACTGAGTGCATAAACTGTCTGCGTTTTCATGATGTGGACATTATTCTTCTTGATATAACCCTTGCAGATGAGAACGGATTGAACATCCTTGAATTTGTAAGAAAGAAAAAGATAAATGTAAAAGTCATCATGCTCACAATGCATAAGGAAGTAGAAAACCTTGTGAGAGCTATGGAACTTAAGACCAATGGTTATCTTTTAAAAACAATAACTCATGAAGAGTTGTTTACTGCAATCCATGATGTATACGGAGGGATAGATTATATACAGCCTGATCTTATTCCGTATCTCAATAATTATCTTATCAACAAGGATATAGATAAGGAAAAGATAAAACTTCTTACAGCAAGAGAACTTGAACTCTTAAAGATGATAGCCAGCGGAAAGAAGAATATGGAGATCGCAACAACACTTAATATAAGTGAAAGAACAGTAAAGAATCATTTATCACATGTATTCGATAAACTCGATGTTGCTGACAGAACCCAGGCTGCTGTTTTTGCCATAAGAAACAATTTAAACTGAATGACCGACATGAATGTTTCACGTGAAACGTGAAACATATGTTGAATATTTTCTGGCAGGTCATACCATATAATGTTTCACGTGAAACATATCACCACAATATTTTGGTGTCATTTCTGTGAAACATTTATTTATACAAAATAATTACATTTGTGAAACATTTTTTGGTAATATTTTTATCCGTCTGTTTATAGATAATAAAAAGATTACATGATATAATTTCTAGGCAACCTGAAAGTTGTAAAAAATGAATGGAGTATTAATAAATGGGAAGAGTTATAGCCATTGCTAATCAAAAAGGTGGAGTAGGAAAAACAACAACATCTATCAATTTATCAGCTTCTCTTGCCGAACTCGGTAAAAAAGTGCTTGTAATTGATATCGATCCTCAGGGAAATACTACAAGCGGACTCGGTGTTGATAAGAATAACGTTGAAAATACGGTATATGATCTGATCCTTGGTGAGTGTTCTATTAATGAATGCATAATTAAGGATGTAATTGAGAATGTATCTGTTATACCTTCCAATGTAAATCTTGCCGCTGCTGAGATAGAACTCATCGGCGTTGAAAAGAAGGAATATATTCTGAAGAATGAAGTGGACTGGGTTGTAGACAAGTATGACTATATATTTATTGACTGCCCTCCCTCACTCAGTATGCTGACAGTTAATGCAATGACCACTGCAAATACTGTTCTTGTTCCTATCCAGTGTGAGTATTATGCACTGGAAGGATTGAGCCAGCTGATCCATACGGTAAATCTGGTAAAAGAAAGACTGAATCCGAAGCTTTCCATGGAAGGTGTCGTATTTACAATGTACGATTCAAGAACTAATCTTTCAGCTCAGGTAGTTGAAAATGTAAAAGAAAACTTCCATCAGAAGGTCTTTGATACTCTGATCCCGAGAAATATCAGACTTGCAGAAGCTCCGAGTTACGGTATGCCGATCTGCATGTATGATCCAAAATCTTCCGGAGCCGAGAGTTACAGAAGTCTTGCCAAAGAGATAATCAACAATAATTAGATTGATGAGATAGAAAGGGTATGAATTATGGCAGCAAAAAAGGGGTTAGGAAAAGGACTTGATACATTAATTCCGAGTAATGTACTTGATTCTGCTGATAACAAGCAGAAAGCCGGAAAAGCTCAGACACCGGATTCCGTTGTAGATATCAACAAGGTTGAGCCTAACAGGGACCAGCCCAGAAAGAATTTTGATGAAGATGCACTTGAAGAACTGGCAGATTCAATCAGACAGGTCGGCCTGATTCAGCCGATCGTTGTTCAGGACAGAAAAGGTTATTATGAGATAATTGCGGGTGAGAGAAGATGGAGAGCCTGCAAGAAAGCCGGACTCAAAGAGATTCCCGTAATCATCAGAAACTTTACTGAACAGGAAATCGTGGAGATCTCTATCATTGAGAACATTCAGAGAGAAGATCTTAATCCAATCGAAGAAGCAATGGCTTACAAGAGACTTCTTGAGGAATTCAACCTTAAGCAGGATGAAGTTGCCGAGAAGGTTTCAAAGAATAGAACAACCATCACAAATTCTCTCAGATTATTGAAGCTTACCGATGATGTTCAGCAGATGATAGTTGACGGCAAGCTTTCAACCGGTCATGCAAGAGCGATCATTTCAATTGAAGATCCGGCCAAGCAGCTGGAGATCGCTGAGAAGATCTTTGATGAAAAGATGAGTGTCCGTGAGGTTGAGAAGTATATAAAGAGTCTCGATAAACCCGCGAAACCCAAGAAAAAGGTAAATGAATCTCTTCAGGTTGTTTATGACAATATTGAAGAACAGCTCAAACTCATGCTTGGTACCAAGGTTTCCATCCTGTCAAAGGGAACCGAAGGATCGGGCAAGTTAGAGATAGAGTTCTACAATCATGATGACCTGGAAAGAATAGTTGAGATTATAAAGAGATAAAAGATATGACCAGTGATGTTTTAACAAGAATGGGCCTGGGAATAGATATTGGATATCTTATTATAGCCATGTTCATTCTTATAATAGTTTTGATAGTCCTTCTGACGATATTTATTATCAGAGAGGTAAAACTGCAGAAGAAATACAACATCTTCATGAAGGGAAGCAGCGCAGAAAGCCTGGAGGATGCGATCGCCAAGCTGTTTGAAGACAATAACAAGATTAAAAAGGTTGTCAATGCAAACAGAGGTGATATCAGACAGATTTACAGAGTTCTTACAAGAACATTCCAGAAGATCGGTATAGTAAAGTATGACGCGTATCAGCAGATGGGCGGACTTCTCAGCTTTTCCCTTGCGATGCTTGATGAAGAGAATAACGGATTTATTCTTAATTCAGTACATACTTCAGACGGATGTTACACTTATACCAAGGAGATCCATGAAGGAAAATGTGAACTGGAGCTTGGTAATGAGGAAAGGCTTGCGCTTGAAAAAGCGGTTGGATCAGAGGAGCTTTAATATTATATGAGATTAGTCAGGGTAGATCAGTTAACAGGTAGTGAGATACTTGCCAGATCAATAACCACAAGTGATTACAAAGAGATACTTGCAGAGGGTACCTTACTTAAACTCGCCTATATCCCGAGACTTGAAGAGATCGGAATAAAAGAAGTATTTGTCAAGGACAATGAACTTGACGCTCAGACAAAACTGATCTTAAGAGAAGAAGTTAACAAGAAATGTAAAGATAAAGTAAAAGAAGTCATCTCCAAACATATGTATAACAAGAGTCAGGATATGACGGAGATAGCCGAGGCTGCTGACAGGATCATAACAAATGTCATAAATGATGACAATGTTACCCAGCAGATATACGACATAAAGGAAAGAAGCGCCGATCTTTACGAACACAGCATAAGCACTTGTACGATAGCAACACTTGTTGCCATCAAGATGAATATAACAGACGATCTTAAACATGATCTTGGTATCGGATGTCTGCTTCATGATCTGGGCCTCAGATATGTGACGATCGATTATATCGACAAGGACATGACGCAGGTTGATCCCGGTGTCATGGAGGAATATAATAAACATCCAATCTACGGATACAGTGCCATAAAGCATGAGAAATGGCTTGGAAAAGCCAGCAAAGAGATAATTCTCATGCATCATGAGACTATTGATGGACAGGGATACCCGATACATACACCTGAGCTTTCGATAACTACAAGGATCGCCGCTGCATGTGACTTTTTTGATGAGTCTATATGCGGTATCGGTCATGAAAGAAAAAGGGTTCATGAAGCTGTCGAGTATCTGAAAGCCTATAAAGGCGTAAAGTATGACAGCGAAGTTGTTGATACGCTTCTTGATTTCATAGCTGTCTATCCTTCAGGAAACAAGGTACTGATAAACACCGGCGAGATGGCGGTTGTTATCAGACAGAATAAAGGATTTCCCGAAAGGCCGGTTCTTCAGCTTATCGCAGACAGAAACGGAAAAGTCATAGAAGGCGTTTTAGTAAGGGATCTTTTGGAATATACGAATATATTTATAGAACAAGTAATAGATTAAAGAGGTGCAAAAATGATTGACATTAAGTTCCTAAGAGAAAATCCGGATGCAGTAAAGGAAAACATCAAAAAGAAATTTCAGGACAGCAAACTTCCTATGGTTGACGAAGTTATCGAACTTGACAAACAGTCAAGGGCAGCCAAGGCTGAAGCCGATGATCTGAGAAATCAGAGAAACAAGATCTCCAAGGAAATAGGAGCTCTTATGGCTCAGGGAAAGAAAGAAGAGGCAGAGGCTGTAAAGAAGAAAGTGGCAGAACTTGCACAGAGACTTGCAGAGCTTGAACCTATGGAAGAGGAACTCCAGGAAAAGATCACAAAGATCATGATGGTGATCCCCAATATCATAGATCCTTCTGTTCCTATAGGAAAAGATGATACATGCAATGTAGAGATCGAAAAGTTTGGTGAACCTGTGGTTCCCGATTTTGAGATACCTTATCATACAGATATAATGGAAAGCTTTAACGGACTGGATCTTGATGCAGCAAGAAGAGTTGCCGGAAACGGTTTCTACTATCTGATGGGCGATATAGCAAGACTTCATTCTGCAGTTATCGCATACGCAAGAGATTTCATGATAAACAGAGGCTTTACATATTGTGTTCCGCCGTTTATGATCAGAAGCAATGTTGTAACCGGTGTTATGAGCTTTGCCGAGATGGAAGCCATGATGTACAAGATCGAGGGCGAAGATCTTTATCTTATCGGTACCAGTGAACACAGCATGATCGGTAAATTCATCGATCAGATAATTCCTGAGGCACAGCTTCCACTTACACTTACCAGCTATTCACCATGCTTCAGAAAAGAAAAAGGTGCTCATGGTCTTGAGGAGCGTGGTGTATACAGAATACATCAGTTTGAAAAACAGGAAATGGTAGTAATCTGCAAGCCCGAGGAATCTAAGATCTGGTATGACAAGCTTTGGCAGAACACGGTAGATCTGTTCCGTTCACTTGATATTCCTGTAAGAACACTTGAGTGCTGTTCTGGTGATCTTGCCGATCTTAAGGTTAAATCATGCGATGTTGAGGCATGGAGTCCCAGACAAAAGAAGTATTTCGAGGTAGGAAGCTGCTCTAATCTGGGTGATGCTCAGGCAAGAAGATTAAAGATCAGAGTTACCGGTGAAGACGGCAGCAAATATCTTGCACATACACTTAACAATACGGTTGTTGCTCCACCTCGTATGCTTATCGCATTTTTGGAAAACAACCTTCAGGCTGACGGTTCTGTTAAGATTCCTGAGGTATTGCAGCCTTATATGGGCGGTCAGAAGCTCATTACCAAAAAGCAGTAATTGAAAGAGGTGAATCTTTTGCATAAGTATCTTGCAGCAATAGGATTCTCACAAATAAATAACAGAAAAGACTTTAACAAGCTTGTTGAACTGTGTGTCAGAGAGTCAACAGAAAGAGCATATACATCTAACGGAGATGACACCATGCTTGCCATTCTCAGTAAAGAGTTTGCTCCGGGACTCGGACTCACGGTATGCGGTGAATACGATGAGAATAATACATTTACCTATGAGTATTCCTATCCTTTTTTAAAGGGTAGCGGCATTACGACAAGCGAGGATATTTCCATAGAAAGACATGCCGACAAGGAAAGCTATGCCGGAGTATGTGATGATATCAATATAGGAATAACTCTTATCTTCTATCTTCAGAACATTATTCCTTATATCAGAGCAAAAAATACCGACAATCTGCCTGTAAAAGGAACAACTTTGACTTTGTCAGCTCTCTCGATTTGTGGTAATATAATGATGCCCATTATGAAAAGTCCCAGAGTAAGAGAAAGGGCAGACAAGAAAAAGATAAGTCGAAACCGTTTGATGCAGGCAGCAAGAAACGGTGATGAAGACGCTATCGAAAGCCTGACTCTGGACGATATGGACATGTATTCCACCATTACCAAGAGGATTCAGCGTGAGGATATATATACAATCGTTGATACGTACTTCATGCCGTACGGTGTTGAATGTGATCAGTATTCTATTCTCGGAGAGATCCTTGAATGCGAAAAACTGACCAATTCAGTTACAAACGAGCAGATCTACAGAATGAAGCTGACATGCAATGAACTTATCTTTGATCTTTGTATCAATGAAAAGGATCTTTACGGTGAACCCGCAGTCGGCAGACGTTTCAAGGGCATAATATGGTTACAGGGATATATCAATTATCCTTCGTAATAGATAAGTCTCCGTAGCTCAGCAGGATAGAGCGTCCGCCTCCTAAGCGGAAGGTCGGGTGTTCGAATCACCTCGGGGACGTAAAAGGAGTCTGAAAAGACTCCTTTTCAATTTTCGCGTATTTGAGTTCTTTTTGGTGAGTTTAAGAATAAAGCATATGGATCAGGAAAAAGTGACAAAATTCAACAAAATAAGGATACTTGATGGAACGATACTTAAGCTGATAGCAATGATAAGTATGGTTTTTGACCATGTCGGAGATATATTCTGTCCCGAGCTTTTATGGCCAAGGATGATCGGAAGACTAGCCATGCCTATATTTTCTTTCTGTATAGCCGAGGGTTATCTTCATACCAAGAATAAAAACAGATACTTACTTCGTATGGGAATATTTGCCGTTATAAGTGAGATACCGTTCGATCTGGCTTTCAGCGGAAAAATTGATATCGGACACCAGAACATCATGCTCACATTCTTTTTATCCATACTCGGACTCAAATTCTTTGATATGATCCGGGGAGAAAAAGATCCTCAGACAGGGAAATATAAGAGATCAAAGACTGTTTTAGGATGTATGGAGATAATCGGTATGTCGATAATCGCCATGGTTTTGAAAGCGGATTATACAGTCTTTGCAGTCATAGCTGTTTTTCTGTTCTATGTACTGTCAGATGTTAATCATATCGTAAGGACAGGTGTAGGTACGGCTTTTCTTGCTCTGACAAGAACAATGGGCTATTACTGTACTACCGGATTGAGCATAATACCTCTTTTGTTATATAACGGGAAGAAAGGAAAAGGCCTGAAATGGCTTTTCTATGTCTTTTATCCGGTTCATCTTTTAATCTTGTTTGTATTAAAGCATTACTTTATCAAATAGAAGATTTAACACTTAAAGCCTGATATTTTGGAGAATAAGTATGAAATTACGTCCTTTTAACATGGATACAGATATTGATGATATGAAAAACTGGATAAATGATGAAAGATCGCATGCGATGTGGTGCGCAAATATCATCAGATATCCCATAAACAGAGAACATCTTTTAGAAGGATTAAAAGAAGCAGAAAAAAGATTCGGCGATACCCCTTTTGTTGCCGTTAATGAAAAAGACAAGGCGGAAGGGTTCTTTAGTTATTCCTATAATAAAGAAACAAAGGAAGCCATGTTAAAGTTTGTTGTTGTGGATCCCAAAGTACGCGGAAAAGGTATTGCCCAGAACATGCTCAAACTGGCTGCAGAATATGCGTTTAACGAAACAGGAGCAGACGGACTGCAGCTGAATGTCTTTCCTGAGAATATCAGAGCAAAGAAATGCTATGAAAAAGCCGGGTTTTTAGAAAGAAACACCACTTACAATGCATTTAATTTCGGTGATGAATCCTGGGGCAGATGCAACATGATATTGCACAGATGAACGGCAAATCATGGTGTTATCATGCTCTGCAATTATGATATACTTTAAAAGTATGAAGAAAACGGCAAAAACCATTCTTTCAATATTCATATCGTTTATCATGCTTGTCAGCATCCTCCCCTTTAAGGCGTATGCCACAGAGGCCGATCTGGATGCTGTTATTGAAGAGCGTAAAAATATCCCGGTTGAGAGCAATATGATAACCGGATGGCCTGTCGGACCAAAGACTGGAGCGCAAAGCGCCATTTTAATAGATGCAAATACAGGAATCGTCCTTTATTCAAAGAATATCCACGAAAAGCTCTATCCTGCAAGCATCACTAAGATCTTAACTGCACTTATCGCGTATGAAAACTGTGATATGAACGATATGGTCACTTTTTCATACAATGCGGTTTCATCAATTGACTGGCGATATGATGCAAACATGGGTATCAATGCAGGAGACAGCATTCCCATGGAACAGGCTCTTTACGGAATGCTGGTTGGTTCGGCCAATGAGGCGGCTTACGCAATAGCCGAGCATGTTTCCGGAAATATTGAGGATTTTGCAGTTCTGATGAACACTAAGGCAAGAGAACTGGGCTGTACGGATTCTCATTTTGTCACACCAAACGGTATCCATGATGAGGATCATTATACATCCGCTCATGATATGGCGCTTATAGCTAAAGCCTTTTTTGCAAATGATTTTCTGGCAAATATTTCAAGAACATCGTCGTATCAGGTACCTCAAACATCTACGCAGCCAAACGACAATATGATCGTTTATGCAAAGAGTAAGCTGTTCCCTGGAAAAGAGTATACTTTAGACGGTTTAGTCGGAACAAAGACAGGCTATACCGATTCGGCAAGACAGACTCTTGTGACCTGTGCGGAAAATGATTCCCTGAGACTTATATGCGTAGTCATGAAGGAAGAAGCGCCGGGTCAGTATACAGATACAATAGATCTGTTCAACTACGGTTTCAGCAATTTTACATGTTATACCGTAGCTGACAAGGATTCTAGATATACTATATCCACATCGAATCTTTTTGATACACAAAATGATATATTCGGAAGCAGCAAACCTATCTTAGATATCAATTCCCAGGACTACATCATACTTCCTGTCGGAGTTGAACCCGAACAGACCGAGTCGGATATAAGCTATGATGATCTTAAGGATAACGAGATCGCCCGCATAAATTACTATTACTCCGGCACTTTTGTGGGAAGTGCGTCAGTTATGCCTATCGGAATACTGAAGAATACTCACGGATTTGAAGACAGCTCTTTAGATGATACTGGAAATGAAGCCGATGAGGATGACGGATATATCTTTGTTGATATCACCTGGATACTAGTTCGTGTTTTAGGTGTTACGGCTTTACTTACTCTTCTCTTTATTCTTGTATCACTGTTTAAGGGAAGACATAAGAGAAAGAAGACTAATACAAACAAGAAGTTTAACTACAAGAATAAAAACCTTAAATGGAAGCATTTTAGATAAATGCTTCTGTTAATAATGTATAAAATCTGATAAAATCATTGTTATGAACTACATTATCTTTGATCTTGAATGGAATCAGGGGGTAACCCGCGGCGAAAAGCGCGATAAAAAAATGCCTCTTGAGATCGTGGAGATCGGAGCTGTCAAGCTCAATGAAGACAGGGAGATGATAAGCGAGTTTTCGGAACTCATCAAACCTCAGATCTACCACG
Source organism: Lachnospiraceae bacterium (assembly GCA_016290615.1). GTDB lineage: Bacteria > Bacillota > Clostridia > Lachnospirales > Lachnospiraceae > Colinaster. Next base: position 11,223 of record JAEEUS010000049.1, read on the forward strand.
AGATGCACAATATAACACGGAAGATCATCCACATTCAGATGGAAGAGCTTGAAAAAGGAAAACCTTTTGAAGAAGTGATGCCGGCATTCCTTGAATGGTGCGGAGAAGATTCCCTTTTCTGTACCTGGGGCGGACTGGACCTTTTGGAGCTGCAGCGCAACATGACCTACTACGGCATGAAGCCTCTTTCTGACAGACCGATCAAATTTTATGATATTCAGAAGCTGTTCAGTCTGGCTTACGAGGACGGTAAGAGCAGAAGGACTTTGGAGTATGCCATAGATCTTCTTGATATAAAGAAGGATATACCTTTCCACAGAGCATTTTCCGATGCTTATTATACTGCAAAGGTATTTGATAAGATAGAAGATCCGGATGTACTGGAGAGATTCTCTTTTGATATATATACTCCGCCCGATTCCAGGGAAAAGGAGATAGAGATAGTCTTTTCAGACTATGCTAAGTTTATTACTCAGACATTTGATGAAAAGAAAAATCTTTTAGACAGCAGATATATCAACCAGCCGCTTTGCTATCTTTGCAAAAAGCGTCTTGCAAGACGTACCAAGTGGTTTTCGCCTAACGGAAAGCATTACTATTCTGTCGGATACTGTTTCCGCCACGGCTATATGAAGAGCAAGATAAGGATAAAAAAGGCCGAGAACGGAAAGACATTTGCGGTAATAACTCATAAGCTAATAAGCAGGGATGACAAGAAACTGCTTATCGAATGGCGTGACGAGATGATAAAGAAAAAGCATAATGCAATGAAACAACCCCAATAACGGGGTTGTTTTTTGTTACTTGTTGCGCTTTTAATAATTCTCAAAAAGGTGTAAAATATAGGCGATTTTGATAATGATAAAATAGGGCAAGAATGGGACTTTGCAATGAGACTTAAACATGTCAAGGGTGCCGAGGAATATATAGCCGGCAGTGATCAGGTCGTACAGGACTATAAGGAACATAAAGGTGCCTGGAACGAGTTTTTCGGCAATTCAAACCGTATACATATTGAGATAGGTATGGGAAAGGGACAGTTTTTAATGGAAATGGCTGCCACTCATCCCGATATCAACTATATTGGAATAGAAAGATACTCAAGCGTTCTCATCAGGGCTGTTCAGAAGAAAGAGGAAATGGATCTTATCAATCTGACTTTTATACTGATGGATGCGACCGAGATATGCGAAGTCTTTGATGAGCAGGAAGTAGACAGGATTTATCTGAATTTCTCCGATCCGTGGCCAAAGGATCGTCACGCAAAGAGACGTCTTCCTTCAAGACAGTTTTTGGAGAGATTTTCTCGTATTTTAAAAGATGACGGACAGATAGAATTCAAAACTGATAACAAGGGTCTTTTTGCCTTTGCTCTTGAAGAGATCACTCCCGGAGGGTTTGAGCTGATCGAAGTGACTCATGACCTCCACAATGATGAAAAGATGAAAGAGGGAAATATCATGACCGAGTATGAAGCAAAGTTTTCGGCACTCGGCAACCCCATCTGCAAATATATTATCAGGAAAGCAAAGAAATAATCATGTTTTTAGCACTTTTTGTACTGTGGATTATCTTTAACGGCAACTTCACACTTGAAATAGCACTTTTTGGACTTGCGATCGCATCCTTTGTGTATTTCTTTGCATGCAAGTGCCTGGATTATTCATTCAAAAAAGATATCCTTCTTGTCAAGAGAATAGGATTCTTCCTTGAATATGTAGGCGTTTTGGTAGTTGAGATCATAAAGGCAAATGTTGCTACCATAAAGCTTGTTACATCAGCCAGATACGACATCGATCCCGTACTGGTTACTTTTGATGTTCATTTTGAGTCTGAGATCGCCAGGGTCTTGTTTGCAAATTCCATAACCCTGACTCCGGGGACCATCACTGCTGATGTTACGGGTGATACATATACGGTTCATGCACTTGATGAGTCATTCATAGACGGGATAAACAAGGGAAAGATAATTGATATTCTCCACAGAATGGAGGAAGTGAATGGATAACTTTTTGATCGCGGTAGTAATGATCTTAAGCATACTGCTGTTTCTGTGTCTGGTCAGAGCAATAATAGGACCCAAGATCGCTGACAGAATAGTCAGTGTAAATATGATGGGTACCATTACGATAGTTATAATAGCTGTCCTTACTGTTCTTTTGGATGAAGGATATCTGGCTGATATCTGTATCATCTATGCGATGATCAGTTTCCTTGCAGTCGTCGTTCTTACCATGATTTATATGGGAATTTACAACAAACGCAAAGAAGAAGAGGAGAAATGATATGGGTTTTCTTGAATTTATCAGATACTTTTTTGCGATAGCGCTTATAAGCAGCGGAATGATCCTGTTTATCATCGAGATTTACGGGGTTTTCAGATTTTCATTTGTATTAAACAGGATGCACGCGGCAGCCATTGGCGATACGCTTGCCCTGACACTGTGTCTTGGCGGGCTTATGCTGCTTACGGGATTTTCATATACAACGGCTAAATTTCTGCTCGTTGTCTTTTTCCTGTGGATATCTTCACCGGCCGCATCGCATCTGATCGCCAAATTTGAAGTAACAACCAACGAAAACGTGACAAAGCATTTAAGAAAAGAGGAGATCAAAGAATGATCACGATCACGTATATTCTTATGTTTGCTCTGATAGCATGCGCGATCTCGGTAAGCTTTTCAAAGAATCTGCTCAATTCCATACTCATATACATGGGTTTCAGCCTGATCATGTCGGTGATCTGGATCATACTGCAGTCTCCCGATCTAGCCATAACCGAGGCAGCGGTCGGAGCAGGTATAACCAGTTTGCTTTTCTTTATAACCTTAAAGAATATCCGTGCCATGAAAGGAGATGAAGAGAATGAGTAAACTCAGATTTTCCAAAAGAGACACAAAGGATTTCAGTTTAAAGGAATGGATGGACGGAACCGATGACCCTATGGTGACCGGTGATATCGGTATGAAGCCCCAGCGTATCCACAAAGATGATTTCCAGACCGTCATGAAGCATATGCGCGACTATGAAAAGGTGGAAAGACATCTTTATGACAGTGACAAGAATGGCGGTGTCAGAGTATTCAACAAGCTCTACAAGATATCCAGCGTTGTTTTCACTATTCTGCTGATATGTGTTCTGCTCTATGTTGTCAGCTATCTTCCTCCGGTCGGAAATGCATCCAATCCGGATAATAACATTGTAGCTCAAAGATATATTGAAAACGGCCTTCAGGAAACGGGAGCAGTTAACATCGTATCAGGAATGATACTTACATACAGAGCCTTTGATACATTCGGGGAAACCAATGTACTGTTCATCGCTACATGCTGTGTAATGATCATGCTGATGCTGGAGGAAAAGGCATTAAAGGAACAGGAAGAGGCGGAACAGAATCAAAAGTTTGAACCGCAGAACGATCAGATACTAAGATTTGCGGCAAGAGTTTTATGTCCTGTCATACTCGTATTCGGGATCTATATCATATTAAACGGTCATATATCACCCGGCGGAGGCTTCTCCGGAGGAGCTATTCTTGGCGCGGGCATGTGTCTTTATGCCAATGCCATGGGATTTTCAAGAATCGGGAAGTGGTTCAATGAAAATGTATACAAGATCGCCAAGATATCGGCACTGTGCATGTACGGTCTGATAGGATCATATTTTTATATAACCGGGGCCAACGGCATTGAAAATCATATCCCGTTGGGTATTCCGGGTCATATATTAAGCAGCGGTATCATCCTGCCCATAAATATTGCGGTAGGCATAGAGGTTGCTTGTACCATGTATGCATTTTATGCATTGTTCAGAAGAGGAGGCTTATAAGATGGGACCTAATCTGCTCGCCAACTACGGTGAAGCCGTATCCATGATTCTTTTCTGTATAGGCTTTGCGAACCTTCTTCTGCAGAAGAATCTTATAAAAAAGATCATAGGACTAAACATCATGGACAGCGGAACATATCTCTTCCTTGCAGAAAAAGGATATATTGAGGGAAGAGTTGCTCCGATAGTTGTTGACGGCGTTCAGGATGTAAGTGCCTATATCAATCCCATACCTAGCGGACTTGTTCTTACGGGTATCGTTGTAAGCGTTTCAGTAACAGCTCTGATGCTTTCGCTTACAGTAAGGCTTTACAGGAGATATCATACCCTTAACCTGGATGAGATATCTATGAGACTCAAAAAGGAGGGACTGTGATGGATATTGTTTGTAACTTCCCAGCAGTCTCCATATTGTTGTGTCTTTTCGGCGGTATCATCAGTTCGGGCCTAAAGCAGATGGCTGCAAGGATCATCAATGCTGTTCTGATCCTTACTGTCATAGTGCTCAGTGCGACTACCTTCGTGTATACACTTGCGACAGGCAGCTCGTTTGTCTATGTAATGGGAAGATTTCCCGCACCCTGGGGAAATGAGATAAGGGCAGGCATGCTTGAGACCTTTATGGCTACATTTTTCGGTATCATCATGCTTCTTTCACTTCTCGGCGGTGAAAAGAAGCTGCATGATGAGGTTGAAGAAGACAAGATATTTCTCTACTATGTGTTAAACGATCTGCTCTTAAGCTCGCTTTTGGCACTGGTTTATACGAACGACCTGTTCACGGCATATGTATTCATAGAGATAAATACTATAGCTGCGTGCGGACTTATAATGATAAGACAAAACGGCAGGACCATAGAAGCGGCCGTAAGATACATGATCATGAGCCTTTTGGGATCCGGTATGATCCTGTTGAGCATATGTCTCTTGTATGATATAACCGGTCATCTTCTGATGAGCAATATCAAGGAGACCATAGTATCCATATCTCACTATGACACTTACTATATTCCCCTGACTGTTGCCATCGCCCTTATTTGCGTAGGTCTTGCCATCAAGAGTGCGCTGTTTCCGTTCCATTCCTGGCTGCCGGATGCATACGGCTATTCGACGGTTAGTTCAGCAGCGATACTCTCAAGCCTTGTATCAAAGGGATATATCTTCCTGCTCATAAAGATATTCTATCGTGTTATAGGCATAGAGATCATAAGAGACAGCAAGATCATTAATATACTGTTCATTTTCGGTCTGGCGGGAATGATCTTCGGATCCCTCTCCGCGATGAAGGAAGGCGATATCAGACGTATGATCGCATTTTCATCGGTTGCGCAGATCGGATATATCTACATGGGTTTTGGTCTGGGAACCCAGGTTGCCATGATAGCCAGCATTTTCCATATACTGACACACGCGGCAACAAAATCGCTTCTCTTTATTTCTGCTATCGGTCTTACGGAGGTTTCCGGAGGCAGCAGGCATTTTAACGAAGCAACAGGCAGCGGTTACAGAAACAAGATAGCCGGTATCGGCTTTACTGTCGGATCACTTTCGATGGTCGGTCTTCCTGCGTTTGCCGGATTCATCTCAAAGATTCTGTTTGCCCAGGCGGCATTAAAGAATACTCACAAGATGCTTCCGGTACTGATAGTATTGGGAATCAGTACCATATTGAACGCTATATACTTCCTTAAGACCGTTATCCGTATATATACTCCGGTTGAAACTTCGCTGTATAAGCCTCTAACCATTAAAAAACAGAAACTGTACAGTTTTGTGATAGCTTTGTTCATAATAATAAATTTCTTCCTCGGACTCATGAGTACAAGGGTTATCGACTGGATAACCATGGGTCTGGAGATGTTTTCATAATAAGGATTTAGGAGTTTTTTCATGGACGGCAGTGCATATGTCCTCTTCAACTTAACAGACAGGCTTCCCATTATGTTCAGATGTGACTCCATATCTGTGATATTTGCCACCATCACACTGATCATATGGGTTTTGTGCGCATATTATTCCATCGGTTACTTCAAGAAGGAAAAGAAAACGATACGATATGCTTTCTTTTATCTGATGACGCTGATCGTTTTACTGTGTCTTGATATGGCGGCAAATCTGGTAACGTTTTACATGTTTTACGAGCTGATGACTATCATGTCTGTTCCTCTCGTATTTCATGACGGAACAAAAGAAGCGATAACCGCATCGCTTAAGTATCTGTTCTATTCACTGTGCGGCGCATATATGGTCCTGTTCGGCATATATTTTGTATACTGCAACGCAAAGACAATAGAGTTTTGTGCGGCAGGAGTACTTGAAGGAAATGTTACACCTGAAAACCGGACAATACTTCTTCTTGCTGTATTTCTTATGATCCTTGGCTTTTCTGTCAAGGGCGGCATGCTCCCGATGCATTCTTGGCTTACCAGTGCTCATCCGGTTGCTCCCGCTCCCGCAAGCGCGTTTCTTTCGGGAATAATAGTCAAGAGCGGAATCCTGGGAATAATCAGGACTGTATACTATATAGCCGGTCCAAACATGATCCGCAACACCTATGTGCAGTATGCTGTACTGGGACTCAGCATCATCACTGTATTTTTAGGTTCGATGTTGGCTTACAGAGACAGACTCCTAAAGAGGAGACTGGCTTATTCAACTGTCAGTCAGGCTTCATATATCATCTTCGGACTTTTAGTCATGCATCCGCTTGCCTTTGTAGGTGCGATATGTCACGTAGTCTTTCATGCTATCATAAAGTGCGGACTGTTTTTGTATTCCGGCATAGTGATACATGAAACAGGAAAGAAGTACACGGATGAACTGACAGGTATGGGAAAAAGGATGCCGCTTGTTTTATGGAGCTTTACATTTTTAAGCCTTTCGCTGATAGGAATCCCGCCGGCAGCAGGCTTTGTAAGCAAATGGAATCTGTGTATCGGCGCACTAAATGAAGATATCGGAGCATATTCATATCTCGGACCTGCGGTTTTACTGATAAGTGCTTTGCTTACGGCAGGGTATCT
>JAEEUS010000125.1 GCA_016290615.1 Lachnospiraceae bacterium
GGATATGAAACCAAATAGTAATGTCGCACTTGTTGATACAGAATTACGAGGTAATGTTCCGGTTTCAGCATATGGAAAGGATAAAACAGCTTTTTTTGAAGATGGGTTATATAGGATTCCAGAAGATTATGATTCGATATTAAAACAAATGTATGGCGAATACATGATACCGCCGCCTCTGGAAATGCGAGGAAAGGGGCATGAAGCTCTGTTTGGAGAGATAATATACGATTGTAAAAAAGATTATCGAGAATATGTATCAGATAATGGAAAAAAATGAAAATTGACAGAACGAAAAATGCGGTAAGAAATATTGCTTTTGGCTCACTTTCCCGCATGATGAATATTGTTCTTCCGTTTATCTCGAGGACTGTTATTCTATATGTTCTCGGAACAGAATATCTGGGATTAAGCAGTTTGTTCAGTTCGATACTGAGTTTTTTAAGTTTAACGGAACTTGGCGTGGGAAGTGCACTGACCTACAGCATGTATGAGCCAATAGCAAAAGAAGATAAAAGCGCAATATGTGCACTGATGAACCTATATCGAAAACTGTATTTCTTTATCGGAAGCTTGATTTTGCTTTTTGGTCTTGCGCTCATGCCGTTTTTAAGGAAGCTCATTCACGGTGAGGTACCTGCAGATATTAACATCTATCTACTTTATCTGCTTTATCTGTTAAATGCTGTTCTTAGCTATTGGCTGTTTGCTTACAAAAATGCTTTGCTTCAGGCACACCAGAGAAATGACATTAACAGTAAGATTAGTATGATAATAATCCCAATTTCCTATGTGGTTATGTTGGGTGCGCTTGCTATTACTAAGAATTACTACTGGTATATTCTATGGATGCCGGTATTTACCATTCTGACAAATATCCTGCGGGCGATATATGTTGAAAAACTGTTTCCTGGTTTAGTACCGGCTGGTCAGATTTCGCAGAAACAAAAAGAATCGATAACGAAAAAAGTAGCAGCTCTTTTCGGTACAAAACTGAATACAGTTGTCTTGCATGCAGCAGATAACATTGTAATGTCAGCCTTCCTGGGACTCAATGTGATTGCTGTTTATGGGAATTATTACTATATAATGAGTTCTATAACAGGATTTCTTGGCATCTGTTATTCTTCAATGACTGCGGGATTAGGAAACAGCCTTGTTTTAGAGCCTGAAGAAAAAAACTATTCCGATTTTTTGAAGTTTTCCTTTATGAATTCATGGCTTGTGGGTTGGTGTACGGTATGCCTTGTATGTCTCTATCAACCGTTTATGTTTCTTTGGGTTCATGAAGAGCTGATGTTCCCGTTCTCCATAGCGCTTCAATTCGCATTATACTTTTTTATCTATCAGATTCGAAAAATCCCGATCACATACAAAGACGCAGCAGGAATATGGTGGGAAGATCGTTTTCGTCCTTATGTTTGCATGGTGGTTAACCTTATCCTGAATATTATATTGGTACAAATCATAGGTGTTTCAGGTATTATTCTGTCAACAGTTTTTTCGCTTCTTATTTCTATTCCATGGGAAAACTATACGATATTCAAATATGTTTTCCATCGGAACAGTAAAGAGTATTATGGCAAGATGGCTGTATATTTTCTTTCAATGGCAGCTGGCGGCTTAATGACTTATTTGTTATGCAGTCTGTTGCCTGATGGTTTTCTGCCTCTGCTAATAAGAGCTGCCATCTGCCTTGTCGTCCCGAATCTTGTGTTTTATTTTCTAAACAGAGAAAGAGAAGAATGCAGGGCAAGTGTTTCCATGATCAAGCATATTTTAAATCGAGGCTAAATCGCAATGAAGAATATAACAGTAGCGTTTACTGCAAGAGCTGGATTGTGCACAGGCTGTGGGATCTGCAAAAATATCTGTCCAACAAAATGCATTTCATGGAAACGATTGAAAGGGCAGTATGTGCCAGTTGTCGACTCGAATGTTTGCGTTAATTGTGGTTTATGTTCTGATGTTTGCCCAGGATTGGAGATGACTTATCCGAGCAACTGCAAAGAAACGGAAGCGATAATAGGAAATTGTTTGACAGCTTATAATGCCTGGAGTTGTGATCCGAAGATAAGGCATCTTTCCGCATCCGGCGGTGTGATTACAACAATTGTTTCAGCGCTTCTTAAATCAAATGAGTATAACGTGGCTTTTCTGGTTGATGAATATTGCTATGATCATCAGCTGAAGACAAAGCCATATACTGATATAGATGTATCACCGGATAGTGCGAACTATAGGTTGCCCAAGTCAAGATATTTGGCTGTTTCACATGAAAATGCAGTTGCCTACATTCTCAACAATAAAAATGACAAAGTGATTCTGATAGGTACTGCCTGTGCCATTCGCGGATTGGATAATGTTATAAAACGGATGGGCCTTATGCGAGAGAATTACTTATTGATTGGCCTTTTCTGTGACAGTGTGTTTAATTATAATATTTGGGATTACTATAGTACTGCTTTTTCTTCCGGAAAAACGCTTAACAATATTCATTTTAAAGACAAAGACAGCGGCGGCTGGCCGGGAAATATGAAGATGGAGTACTCTGACGGAAGCAGTCAGTTCCTGGATAAAAAAGAAAGAACCAGCATGAAAGAATACTTTATGCCGGAAAGATGTTTATATTGCGCAGACAAGCTTAATGTTAAGGCGGATCTGTCGGTAGGTGATAACTACACCGAGCAGAACTCATCAAGCCTTGGCAGCAATAGTGTGGTTATTCGTACATCTATAGGGGAAAAAGCATGGAATGCAGCAGGGAGTTTGCTGAACTGTGAGCTAATTGCATATGACAAGATCCAGAAAGCACAGTTTCTGGATGGAAGATGCCATCATTTATATTATTCGAAGCTTGAAGAACGGAAAATACAACGAAAGCATGGAATCAAACTGCTGTTGAATAACGGAGTAAACCTGAGTAATAAAGTTATCGATTATGAGTATTCATGGAAAAAGCAAAAGGATAAAATCAAGCTTGGAGAAGACTATGAGCCTGGAACCTTAATAAAAGACCAGATAGCAAAGCAAAACTCAAACAGCAGTTATATTCTTGCGAAGATGGAAAGAATATACTATTCTGTCAGAAGAAGAATCATGAGGTAAGAAATGAAGATCCTCCTTATGTTCGGAACTAGGCCTGAGGCTATTAAAATGTGCCCGCTGGTTATCGAATTAAAAAAGAGACCGGATGTTCAGGCTGTAGTCTGCGTTTCCGGGCAGCACCGGCAGATGCTCGATTCTGTCCTTAGTGTATTCCAGGTTGAGCCGGACTATGATTTATCGATCATGACAGACGGACAGTCTCTCTTTGATATTACAGGACGTGTAATGGAGAGATTTAAAGAGGTCCTGAAGATTGAAGATCCGGATGTTGTGCTGGTTCACGGCGACACGACTACAGCTTTTGCTGCAGCGCTCACTTGTTTCTATATGAATATCGCAGTTGGTCATGTGGAAGCGGGGTTGCGCACGTATAACATGGACTCACCTTATCCGGAAGAGTTTAATAGGGAAGCGATAGATAGAATCAGCAAATGGTGCTTTGCTCCGACGGAAACAGCAAAAGATAATCTTCTTCGGGAAGGGAAAAAAATTGACTCAGTTTTCGTGACAGGCAATACGGTAATAGATGCGCTGAAAACGACAGTTTGTGATAATTATTCACATCCGGATCTGGACTGGGCAGAA
>JAEEUS010000050.1 GCA_016290615.1 Lachnospiraceae bacterium
ATCTTTACTTGGTTTTTGTTCTGAATCTCTAAAACTCATGGTCAAAACCTGACCATTTTTATTAGAATTTTCAGGGTTGCATTGCTGTTTATTTGTCAAAGTTCATTGCTCGCTTCATTTAGCGTGCTCGATTATAATATCACTTGATTTTGAGTTCGTCAAGCACAATTTTCATTTTTTTTAATAAAATTTTTTTCACCAGTTTTCCCACTAAAAAAGAAGCCCTTTTTCGAGGAACTTCTCTTTTTAGGAATTAAATATTCTCTTATGTCTGACAATTAATTCATTGTGAATGTCGCCTGCTTTGTTCCGTCCAGTATTCCTATGCTGGCTCCTTCAAGTGACACCCCCTGTGCTGTTTCAAACAAAAGAATAGTTCCAACAGATGTTCCTGCATTTATCTGATCCTTATATATAGAAAAATCATCTAACAGTAATGTAGAGCAGCAAGGTATCTTACTGCCGTCGGCAAGGTCAAGATAGAAAACAACGCCACGTGAAAACATATCTATATCGATGGCATCGCTTGACTGATTGCTTACCTTTATATTTGCCACTACGAGTTCGTTTCCGTTTGCGGCATCAACAGAAAATACATTGTTGCCTGTCTCAGGATATGATTTGACAGTCTTGAAACCGTCATATGATATCTCAAGTCCTTCTGTTCCAAGAAACGTTCCTATAGAAGAAGCTGTTATAGCTTCAGGTCCCTTGTTCTCTTCCTTATTAGAATCATCACTTTTCTTTGATGATTTCTTCTTGCTTTCCTTATTCTCTGCAGCCTTTGTCTTTTCCAGATACTGTTCAGCCAATATCCTTGTCTTTTCGTCACGCTCTTTCTGGATGCGTTCTCTTTCCTTGGCTTTCTCAAGCTGTTCAGGTGTCATGATCTGATTATCATATGACTGATCATACTTAAGCAAAAGTCCTGCCGCATATTCAGCCACCAGCTTTTCCTGTTCCTCTGTCATATCCGGTACAGGAGCAAGTGCACACCCGCTGAGTGTAATAGCTGTAAGAGTTACTGATAATAATGATATGATGGTTTTCTTCATACTTTTTCCTATTATTATATCGTTATGATGTCTGTGCCTGTTCCATCTCAAACCAGAATTCCACACCGTCTTCTTTGTTTATGACGCCATATCCCTGTCCGATCGAATCCTGTATTGCCTTTACGATGGATAAGCCTATTCCGCTTCCGCCGTACTCTCTGGTCCTTGCCTTGTCTATCTTGTAAAACTTTTCAAAAAGATGATCTATGCTTTCCTCAGGAATACATTCACCCGTATTGAATACGGATACACGTATCCTGTCATCTTTCTTATCAATCATCACGCTGATGCGTTTTTCGCCGGAGCAATGTGTTATGGCATTGGACAGATAATTTGTAAGCACCTCTTCTGCCTTAAACTCGTCGCCCCATACATATATCGGCATTTTTTCTTCAAATATGATATTTATATCATTTTGTTTTAAAAGAAGTTCCGTTGCCTGTATACGGTTCTTTATCATGGTGACGATGTCAAAGCGCTCCATGCTCACATTGTCGCCTCCCGACTCTATCTCGTTTAGTGTCAGGAGTCTCTTTACCATGGTATTCATCTTGTTGGCTTCGTCAAGGATCACGCCGCAGTAGTAATCTCTCGATTCCTTGTCATCGCTTATGCCTTCAACAAGACCTTCGGCATACCCCTGTATAATGGCTATCGGAGTCTTCAGCTCATGAGATACATTGCTCATGAACTCGCTTCTCATCTCGTCTATCTTTTCCTTTTTTTCGATATCCTGCTTGAGCTTTACGTTGGCTACCTTTAGTTCAGATATGGTAGACTCAAGCGCCTCGCTCATCTTGTTTATATTGGTGCCCAAAAGCCCGATCTCGTTTTTCTGATTTCCTTCATACCTGGCATCGAAGTCAAGCTTTCTCATTCTATCCGATATATCCGCCAGTTCAAGTATCGGTTTTGTGACCTTTCTTGAGAGTATCAGGATTATGATGATACCAAGGATGAGAGCAATGAGACCTATCGCTTCAAGGAAGCGGTTCGTTATCCTTGCGGATTCTTCGATAGACTGCAATGCACTTCTCATAAGAAATATATTGTCATTGCTTAAAAAGCCCCACATCTCAATGTATCCGATGTGCGTACGTCTGTCCTCTGCTATGGAAAGTCTGTACTGATCAGTCTGTTCCACTACGACTTCGCCTTCAGGAAGCTTATCTCCCATGAACACCTTGTCCCAGATAGCTATCTTCATAGCCTCCTGGTCCTTGCCCTTGTATGTTACAGTCTGAGAATCCACATCGATTATGATGATGTCTATGTTATATCTTAATGCTGTATCATTAAGTTCCTTGTCAAATTCTTCCGAATCAAGAGATGAGCTCTCTATGGCTGATTCAACCTTTACATATGCACGTTTCAGCGCATCGCCCTTGTTACGGATATAGAATCTTTCAAGAAATGTTGTATTTACCAGCAGAAAGAATGCAACTATTCCTATAAGTACGGATGCAAAGATAAGTGCAAACTGGAGGCTGATCGACCACTTGGTCCTTTTATTTTCCTTTGCCATTTTTATCAAGCCTCAAACTTGTATCCCATTCCCCAGATGGTCTTGATGAGATTTCCTTTTTCTCCCATCTTGCTCCTTAGCTTCTTTACATGAGTATCTATGGTTCTCGCATCACCGAAATAGTCATAATTCCACACATGGTTTAAGATCATCTCTCTTGAAAGAGCGATACCCTTGTTCTCCAGAAAATACGAGAGAAGTTCAAATTCCTTAAAGCTTAGATCTGTCAACTGACCATCGATCGTTACGGTATGTGCGATCTTGTCTATCTTTATTCCTCCTTCTTCAAGTACCTCATCTCCGCTGTTGGCATATCTTCTTAATATGGCCTCTACTCTTGCAACAAGGATCTTGGGGCTGAAGGGCTTAGTGATATATTCATCCACTCCGAGCTCAAATCCCTTAAGCTCGTCTTTTTCCTCGCTCTTTGCAGTAAGCATTATTATTGGTACTTTTGAATACTCCCTTATTGCCTTGCATGCCTCCCATCCGTCCATGACAGGCATCATCACATCGAGAAGGATGAGAGCGATATCCTTCTGCTGCAGAAACATATCAAGTGCTTCCTCTCCGTTTGAAGCCTCAAGCACTCTGTATCCTTTATTGGCAAGAAAGTCTCTTACCAGCTTTCGCATTCTCTCCTCGTCATCAACAACGAGTATCTTATTCATTTCCATATACTATACCCAGCTCTCTTTCTTTTTCTCTTACAGCCTTTTCTCTCTCATCGAGCTGCTGCTTCCATGAGGAATACTCATTTTCGATCGTGCGTCTGTAGTTTAGTACCGTCGGTCTGTCTCCTGACATGCTTATGGCAAACATAGCTATGACAAGTAAGACCAGGATGATGTTGATAATGGTTAACATAATATTCTTTCTTCTCAAGGGTTCGGTCTTCTTTTTAACCTTTATCACCCTTGGTGCCTTCTCATCATCATGCCTGTTATTGAATATCTGATAGAGAGGGATGGATCCCATCTCCTCCTGGGATATTCCTCCCTTTGCCATACGCTTTTGCAACTCGTGCATATATGCATAGCCGACAGGAGTTCGAAACATCTTTTTGTCTATTGATGCTCTATAAATGGCAAGAACCGTCTGAGGGCTCTTGCCTGCTATCTTCTTTTCTATATACTTAGCCGTATTCAGTTCCTGCTCGGCTAACTGCTTGTCTTGTTCAGAGCCGAAGATGAATCCGTTTACGGTAAAGGCGTATTCCTGTTCCTTGTCCATACCATCAATCCTTTACAGGCGTAGCATAGCCTCTGCGCTTGGGGTCGATCGTTCTTGTAGCCTTAAGATTCTGTCTCTGTTTCTCATTTACATACTTGGATATGATATTTGATTCTTCCTTGAACTTGCATCCGTAGATTATTCTCTGGTATCCGGAATCCTCGCTTCTTACAACGGTCGCCATAAGCCTGAAGCTCTTGCGGTTGTCCTCGTCTGTAAAGCTTAATGTAAGAGGCATGCCCATAGTTACTTCTGTCTTGTCATCACATACGAATGCTATGCCGGTCGCACTTATATCCTTGATGGTCACTCTGTGCTCATGCTTGCTGTCGCCCATCATGACGCTTCCTGTAACACCGATCCACACACGATGCGCACCTCGCCTGTTTGTGACACGGCCTTCCTCGTTCCTGCATTCCACAACCTGATATACTGTACCGTCCGAAACCTTGTAGCTCTTTATCGTAACGCCCGTGAAAACATATACTCTGTTATCCTCATCACTTACGATATACATGGACAGCACGACATTGGTCGAATTATCAAATCCGACCAGCTTGTCATCCTGATATATAGGTTCGACTTTTACATTCTTGCCGTCCGTCTCCAGAACATTGGTGGAAAACTCCATAGTCCTCACACCTCTGGCTGCGACGATCTGTACCGATTGTCCCGGCTTGATATCGGTTGTTAGCATACATACCCCCTGATGTTTTTATAATACATACTGAGACAGATCAGAATTGATAGCATCGGCATACTGATTCAGATTTCCTGAAACATTTGAGATGCTGTCCGTCTCGCTCATGAGCTTCTTGCTCTCCTGTACGATGACATCACTAAGATCGAGTATCTCGGAAACAGTTGAGGTCTGTTCTCTTGTCGCCTCGGCATTTCCGGTCGCCGCATCATTGATTCTCTCGATACCGCCTGCGATCTGCTTGATACCGTCGGTTGCCTTGGTTATATCATCATATATAAGATCAAACGATCTGTTTGCGCTGTCCATGGAAGTCATGCACTCTTCCATATCCTTTATGCATATGTCAGCCTTCTGGCTTATAAGTGCGATATTCTTTGTAACCTCATCGATCAAGCGACGAATTGTCTCTGTTGCCTCGGTAGACTGGTTGGCGAGCACTCCTACCTCGGATGCAACGATCGCAAATCCCTTGCCCATGTCTCCGGCTCTTGCAGCTTCTATTGAAGCGTTGAGTGACAGAAGGTTAGTCTGTTCAGCGATAGCATTGATGGTATCTGTGATACCTGTTATCTCCTGCATAGACTGTGATGTAGAACGTATGATATCTGTCAGATCGCTTATGTTGTGATTTAAAGTATCAACGTTCCTTGTCATGCTCTCCATCTCGCCCTTGCCGGCAGCTGAAGAATCCATTGTCTCCTCGCAGAGATTTCTTACGCCTTCGGCGCTTCTTGTCAGCTGTTCTGAGGTCTGAGCCATATCCTCGGCAGTCTTTGCAACTTCATCAATGGAACTGTTCATATTTGAAAGGACTCTGTTTAGTCTTTCAATGGACTCGCCCTGAGTCTTGTTAGCACTTGAAAGATTCTGTGAGATAGTAAAGCACTCTGAAGCGGAATCATTCATATCTCTTGAGATGCTGCTTAGGTTAACTAACATACCTCTCATATTTGAGATATAGCCTCTTAAGCTCTCGCTAAGTGTTGTTATCTCGTTATTTCCTTCAGGAACTATCTCAACGGTAAAGTCGCCTTTGCTTATATCTGTGATCCTGTCTGTTACCTTTGTGACAGGATTGATGAATTTATTTATAAGAATATAGAGTACAACGCCAAGTACCAAAAGAAGTATAGCAGCTGCAGCAAATGTGATGAACACAGTCTTCATGATGCTTCCCGCAAGGAACGAATAGGGAACCGCACTTACAACGATCCATGAAGTATCGGTGATGTCTGTTGCGGCATACATCATCTTGCCTTCGGAAGTCTTTGCTGTCACTACCTTGTCGGCACTGATGCTGTTTTCCGTATTCAGGGAATCAAATACAGTGTTAAGTCCCTGCATTATCGGATCAGCGCTCTCACTTACAGTCTGTCCTACAACTTCGGTAACGTTGCTGACGAGTATGTCTCTTGTTTCCTTATTTATTATATAGAACCTGGCTTCATCGGAACTTGACTTGAAGTGGTTAAGCCTTTCGGCTACCTTGTCAAAGTTGATATCACTGCTCAATACAACCTGATCACGAAGCATAACGGCACATGCAAGACATGTCTTACCGGTTGATGCATCTACGTAAGGTTCTGAGGTAAATATCTCGCCTTTTTTGTTTATGGCACCAATGAACCATCCTCTGTCGGTAAATACAAACGTATCATCCGGGATCCATCCTGAACCGTCGAGGAATGTTGAATCATCTCCGTAACCTATATAGATATCCTGTGAATCAGGATCCATCTTTGTCAGTTCAAGCAGCATAGCCAGAGCATCTTCATGTGAAAGCTCCGGTGTACTCTTGTAAACATTGGCTATCTGACTTACTCTTTCTTCAATACTGCTCCACCAGTTGTATATCTCTCCCGCATAGGATACCGATTCCTTTGAAAGCAGCGATGTCGTAAGCTCCTTTATCTTATCTGACTGAAGCTTGATATTGATACCCGTTATGATAGTAATTATTATCGCCACATACAGAATGATCCTTGTCAGCAGTACTTTCTTTAATGCCTTTCTCTTCATAGTCTTTTTCCTTCTTTCCCAAATCTTTCTTCATCGACGTAAAATAATCAAGCCGCTGAATGCGGCTTAAATAACTGGACCAGACGGGAGTCGAACCCGTGTCCGAAGCCCCATCCCCCGTACTTCTACAAGCTTAGTCTGTCATTTGACATTCCCTCATTGCATCGACAACAGACAGTCTATGCAGCTTGGTAGCTTCATGATACGCCCGTATGCTCAAAGCTTTGCATACGTCGTTTCTCACATAGTCGATGCTCTTAGCCGATGTGTGAGTGCACCGGTAAGAACAGCTGCCAAATTAGGCAGCGAGTGCTAAATTATCGTTAGCGTTTAATTTTAGGTTTGCAATTAACGTGTTGCAACGGCTTGCTTCTCCGGTTTCAAAAACCCCGTCGAGACCTTTACTGGCCCTCACATATAGGATATACCTTTTTGGTACTTTTGTCACGACAAAAAAATGAGGCGTGCACGGCACGCCCCATAAAAATTTTCTTATTCTTTTACACCACCGATCGTAAGACCTGTTACGAAATATCTCTGAAGGAAAGGATAGAGACAAACGATAGGTACGATAGTGATTATCGTAGCTGCACTTCGTACTGACTGAGGTGATACAGCCTGTCCCTGGGTAGCTGCCGCATCAGCTGCACTACCGCTCTGCTGCATAACAGAATTGAGCAGTTTCATCAACTCGTACTGAAGTGTTGTATACTTGTCATTTAATCTGTTGTAGATCATTGCATCAAACCAAGCATTCCACTGGTATACTGCAACGAACAGTGCTATTGTAGCGTAAACCGGCTTACACAGAGGAGATATGATCTTAACAAATACTGTCATATATCCTGCACCGTCAAGCTGTGCTGACTCTTCAAGCGAATCCGGGATACCCTGCATGTAGGTACGCATAACGAGAACGTTGAATGCGGATACCATTCCGGGAACTACGTATACCCAGAAGCTGCTTGTCAGATGTAAGAACTTGAACAGTATGAATGTCGGGATAAGACCGCCGTTTACATACATCGTTATTACCCAGAATGCTGAAAGCTGAGATTTGAATAAGAATCTCTTACGGCTTACGATGAATGCGAGCAGCGCATTTGCAACCAGTGATGTAAGTGTTCCTATGATAGTTCTGAGCACTGTTATGAATGCACCGGTTCTGAATCCCTGTATGCCAAGTACTGTCTGATAGTTCTTGATTGAAAATACTCTGGGCCAGAGATGGATTCCACCTCTAACTGCATCTATACCATCATTGAATGATATTGCCAATGTGTTCAAAATAGGATAAAGCGTTATAACAACAAAGGCAAACATGAATATGAAGTTACCTGTATAGAAGATTTTATCCCAGGTAGTCAGTTTTCTTTTCTTGGGTTTGTAATATTCTTCTTTATTTTTCTTCTTAGCCATAACCTCTCTCCTAGAACAATCTTTCTTCACCAAACGCCTTGGCAAGTGAGTTTCCGGTGAATATCAGCAGGATTGATATCAAGCTCTTGAAAATACCTGCCGCAGTACCGAGCGACCAGTCCATCTGACTGATACCCCATCTCAAAACGTAAATATCAATTGTTTCTGATACCTCAATTATTAATGGGTTACCAAGCAGGTACTGAATCTCGAATCCGGCGTTGATCAGATTACCGATATTGATAAGAAGCAGTATCATGATCGTAGGTTTGATACTCGGTAAGGTTATGTATTTGATCTTTGCCCATCTGCCGCCGCCGTCTATCGAAGCTGCCTCATAAAGGCTGGGATCAATAGAAGTGATAGCTGCAAGATATACGATAGCATTCCATCCTGTTTCCTTCCAGCAGTTTGCGAATGCAACTATCGGCCAGAAGTATTTCTCTATTGAGAAGAACGGAATATATGTATCTACAACGTGCAGGTTAAGTAATATCTCATTGACCGTTCCTGATGATGACATTGCATCGTGCAGAATACCTGTAACGATGATCCATGACAGGAAGTGAGGCAGATAAGATATCGTCTGCACTGTTTTTTTCATAAGATTTCCACGGATTTCATTTAACAAGATGGCAAAAAGGATCGCCATGATAAATGTTGTGACTAGATTTAATGTTCCCATTGCCAGAGTATTTCTGAATACTCTGTAGAACTGTGGATCTGAGAAGAGGACTTTGAACTTTCCAAGTCCTACAAATTTGCTGTGAAGTATGCCTGTTTTGGGCTTATAATTCTGGAAAGCCATCAACCATCCACCCAAAGGCAAATAGCAGAATACGAAGCCATATACAACGAATACGGCTGCCCATATAAGTAGCACTCTCTGGCGCCTTAACTCTTTTCTGGTAATCTTGGGAGTTATATTAACTTCCTTCTCTTTCTTTCTGCGTGCCATGTTTTCCTCCGCACATAATGATATTTAGAATTGATAGCTTTATCAGTAAGACAGCCGTGGTTGCAATTCGGCAACCACGGCCGGTTACTTATAACATCATATTTTAGGTCAATATCCTTAAAGGATTATTTAGCTGTAGCTGCTCTTCTCTCGAGCTCTTCCTGCATCTCTGCAAGGAAGTCTTCAGGCTTACAATCATTGTATGCCTTCATGTAGTTCTCCCACTCTGAATCGAAGTTAGAAGACATAACTACCTTAGGAAGCCATTTATGCTTTGTCTCGCCCATCTTTGTCCAAGCTACACCACCAGGTGTTTCTGTTGTCATAGCATTTGAGTAAGAGTACATAGGATACCAGATACCAAGTTCGCAAACCTTTGAACCGATCATATCAGGATAGTTCTCTGCGCCATATGCTTCGAATGTCTTCTTAAGAGGCTCAGCAAGTCCTGCGAAGAACTCAGATGTCTGCTGCTGAGGCTGCATTGCGTTCTTGCCGTCTTTGCTTGTTCCAAGCCACTGAAGGAAGTAAGAGTACTGGCAAACATGGTTAGCCTGATAAGCTGTATCAGCTGCCTGTGTTCTCATTTCAGGTGTTCTGTAGTACATTCCGTCGTCATCTACTAAGTAGTCAACGCCTTCAACACCCCAGTAACGAAGATCATGGATATCCTGATCAAGAAGATCAGAAATGAACTGGAATGCCTTGTCAGGATCTGCACAGCTTGTTGTTACTGCAAGACCTGAAGAGTTGTTAAGTGTATCGCCGTATGCATGCCACTGGTTCTCCATGCCCTTTTCAGCTGTAAGACCAAGCGGTACGTAGTTACATCCCTTTTCATCAAGACCCTGCTGCTTGAATACATCCTGGATTGTGTAGTTGAAATCCCAGTTCTGGTCACACATACCAAGTACGCAACCTGTAGAAAGCTTAGCGATGTACTCATCATATGTCTGAGTAGCGAACTCCTTATCGATCATGCCCTTGTTGTACTCTTCATTAAGCTTGTTGAAGTACATCTTAGCTGTAGGAGTTGTATTGTAGTCAACGATCTTCATGTTATCAACGTCAACGATAACTGAACCATCGTTCGGATAACCGTCAAGGAACTCAGGTGCGTTCTCAAGACAGAAGTATCTCCAGTCTTCGCAAAGGATTGTGTAAGGAATTACAGGATTGCCTTCGAATGTAGGATTCTCAGCGTAGAACTTCTCTAATACATCGAAGTACTCGTCAAGAGTCTCAATCTTCGGATAGCCAGCCCACTCAAGAACACGGCACTGTACCCAGAAAGCTTCGTCGTTATGACCTGTCTCTCTGTTCTCGCCGTAAGAGTTTGTGAAGGGGTTAGCCCAGTAAATCTTACCATCGTCCATACGGAACATATCCCACTCAGCATCTGTGAAGAATTCCTTGATGTTAGGATACTTCTCAATATACTCATCCCAAGGAACGAGTACGTCTGCTTCGTAAAGCTGCTTAGAAGCGTCACCACCGTTGATGAAATCCGGAAGATCGCCTGAAGCAAGGATAGTACCAACAGCTTCTTCTGTTGTCTGACCTGTCAACCATGTCTCTTTAACTCTTACGCCTGTCTTCTTAGCGATGATCTCCTGAATCTCGTTACCATCGTTGATCTCAGAACCAGGCATACCGATGAACATTGTGAAATCTACGATTTCATCTTCAGAATACTCCTTCTCCTCTGCAGCAGGAGCAGCTTCTGTTTTGTCATCGCCAGCATCTGCAACTACAGTAGTATCTGTAGCAGGTGCATCTGTTGATGTGTCAGCTGTTGCATCGTTGCCGCAGCCTGCCAGCATAGAAGCTGTGAGAGCTGTACCAAGCAATAATGCTGTGATCTTTTTCAATCTCATTTTTGTCCTCCCTATAAAAATAGATTTTTTATGACAATTATAAGTTTAATGTTATCGGGCACAAAATGAAACAGAGAAACTCTATATAAAACACTGACAAATTCTAGATGTTAAAATTCTTCCTGTATTTACTCGGGGTACACCCCTTAAGGGCGATGAATCTGTTGATGAAGTAATCGGTGTCCTTGTATCCCACTTCTTCCGCTATCTGCGCTATCTTCATATCGCTCTTAAGCAGCAAAGATGCGGCAACCTGGACTCTGTAGTTGCTCAGATAATCCTTAAAGCTCATCCCGTACTTCTTCTTGAATATCTGTCCCAGATACGAACTGTTGACATAGTACTTCTGTGAAAGCTCTCTCAGCGTAAGATTTTGAGAGTAATTTTCACTTATCTCTTTTTCGATGTCTGCGAGCACGCCGCGTGACACATTCTTTCGAAGTGTGATAAGGTAATCGGCAAATTCATGTGCAAAGCTCTTTGTATGTATTCGGCTTCCTCTTGCGATACCAGTATCAAAAACATTTTCACTGATATAGAGCATTACCTCTTCCTGGTTTACCGTCTCATCCTGCTCGACAGCAAGATGGATGAGTCGAAACAGAAGATAATTGGTGTTCATGTTTATTGTTTCGCTCACAAGGGAGGCTGTCTCCATCTCGTCAAAGAGCTTGTCAGTGCATGTGTCTATGCCGTTGCTGTCATTCTGTTCTATAGCTTCTATAAGGGCATCAAGTTCCTTTTTGCAAAGGGCTACCTTCTTTTCGTTGACCTGCATCTCTTCCTCATAGAAATAGATGGGTTTTCTTTCCCTGAAGTTTTTAAATGATCTTAATGTGGAAGCTGAGCTGTATGAGTGCGAGATCTTTGACAGATCATCCACGCTCTTTCCTATTAGAAGTATGATCGGTATGCCAAGGTTTTCTCTTTCGAGTGTCCTTGAGAGTCCTTCCATGAACTCCTTTTCGGTTATGTCCCTCTCCTTGGCCATATAGTCGCAGTATATGAATCCAAGCTCGTATTCCTCTTCATAGCCCGGAATATCCTTTATGCAGTGATCCTCGTTTGCTCCAAGATAATTACGGCAGCACTCAAGCATTCTGTTCTTTATTGAAAGAAGCTCTGTCTCATCATATTCATCAAGGGCTCTTATGCTGTCAAAGCTGACATGTATATATCTGATCTTTTCAGAAAGTCTCAGATTTGTCTTTATATAGTCAAGATGTCTGTCCTCGAACTTGCCTCGAAGAAGCATCATGAGGTTCTGTATAAGATATGCCCTCTTCATGCCCGCGTTGTCTCTTAGTTCCTTAAGCTCCATATCCTTCATGACAGAAGCCTTGGCAAGTATCTCCTGCAAGCTTTCCTTTGAGACAGGCTTAAGGATATAGTCCATGCTTCCGTATCTTATGGCCTGCTGGGCATACTTAAAGTCATTGAAGCCGCTCACTATAATAAAGTAGGCGTCGCTTAAATTCTCTTCCTTTATACGCTGTAAGAGCTCCAGGCCCGTCATTTTTGGCATCTGGATATCGCAGAATATTATGTCAACCTCATTGTCCCTGAGATACTCATATGCCTCAAGACCGTTTGAAGCCTTTTTGACTATCTCGTAGCCTTCGGCTTCCCAGTCTATGATCTTTGAAAGTCCTTCCAGTATATATGGTTCATCATCGGCAAGCATTACTCTAAGACTCATCTGCCTCTTCCTTTCTTCCCACTCCCAGTGAATCCACCGGAACCTTGATAACCGTAAACGTACCTACTCCCTCTTCGCTCTCAAGTTCAAACTTTGCCCTGCTGTCGGTATAGATCTTTAATCTTATGCAGGCATTTATAACTCCTATATGATTATTCTTCTTAAGATCATCAATGACTGCATTGTTCATGCTGTCACACAAAGAAGCAACTTCAGCCTCGCTCATGCCGCTTCCCGTATCCTCTATCTCCATTATCAGGTCTTCGTTCTTTATATATATCCTTACATATATCCACGAAGGAGAGGTCTTTCTCTCCATACCGTGAACGCAGGAATTTTCCACGAAGGTTACGAGCGTAAGTCTCGGGATCCTCAATGCCTTGCATTCCTCAGCAAGCTCTATCTCGTAACTTAGCTTGTCTCCGAATCTGTACTTCTGCAAAAGCAGGTAATCCTCGATGAACTTTACTTCATCCTCGATCGAAGTCTCGTCATCCTTCCAGTTTACGTTCTGTCTGACGAGTACTGCCAGTTTCTCTATCATTGATGCCGTCTCATGTTCGGATTTGAGCACGGAATGCATTCTTACGCTCTCAAGGACATTGAACAGAAAATGCGGATTTATCTGTGACTGCATCGCAAGAAGCTCCGCATTCTGTCTTGCTATATCAGCCTGCTGTCTTCCGATACGGTTTTCAAACGACTGGTTGATAAACGATATCAGTATGAACGGAAGCGCGATATTAAGAAGTATTACCGCTACAAGTCCTCCGCTGTAGTCGGAAAGCTTTCCGAATGCCGATACTTTCGGCTTTGCGATCAGTATCCTGAAGTTTTGTCCGTATATATTCCATTCCTTCTCAATACCGATTGATTCCTGTCCCGTCAGATGATCAAAATCCTCTCCGACACCGTTATGACCTACGGTGGAAAGAATTATCTTGTCACCGATACACAGATACATGTCATACTGATACTTCATATCAGTGACTTTTCTTACAAGCGGCGTATAGTCTATATCTACCTTGACGACTTTCTGTCTTACGGAATTTCTGAAATAATCCATGTTCCTGATAAGAGTTATCCTCTTTTTTCTGGTCGCGGTAGGCTCCTCGTTTCCTATATAGTAGCAGCAAAGATATGCGGTTCGGCCGCTGTTCTTAAACTCCTTGTACCAGATCTTGTCCTCTGCAGCGGAAAGACGTTTTAGATATCCGCCATTTATGATAGTCGGGTTGTTTGCGTATATCTCAATATTTGTTACTGTCTGATCCTTGCCCGATGTGAAGAAATCAAAGAAGTTTGTCTTCATATCGTAGCATTTCTCATAATATTCATTGGGTGTGGCAAAACTTGCCTCAAGAAACTTGTTTACATTCTCGTTAACATAGATACTTCTGGTCACATCCGCAGCATCGTTGAATGCATTTTCCAAAAGGCTCTTTGCAGACTCGGCTTCATTTTCCATCTCGATCCTTGTCCTCTCCCTCTGGTTCTGGACAAAGATAGACAAGAATACGGTATCTGTAAGGACAAGCGGAACAATGACACCTATTATATAAATAAGTGTCAGTCTCGTCCTGTTTTTCATTCCTTTTTTGTTTATGACCGGATATCGTTTCTTAAAGAACATAATGATATATCATCTGAATAATCTGTAGTTACCTGAAAGTGCCATCAGAGCAAAAATCTGAAGGCAGTTATCGTAATATCTTCTTGCTCCTTTTCTTAAGGGAAGCTCCCAGAAAAGCTTTACTGCAGCAAGATCGGTTTCATCAAGTTTTCCATCTGTTGCCAGAGTACTTGCTGCATTGGTGGCTATAAGACCGTAGGGATGCAGTACCTTGTCATTAAGCATTGTCCCGTCGATCTCATATATATGAAAGGTCGGTTCACCGTTTTCCATTATGCATTTGTCTTTGTAGAACTCTCTGAGCTTCTTAGTTATGTTAACCTCTTCTTTGTCTGCACCAAACCATTCATAGTCAAGACCTATATTGGCTGCCGTTCTGTATGCATCCGAATAGAACCAGTCATGTCTTCCTCCGAAGGCATTTGCAAACTCAGGTCTTTTTTCCGGGCTGCCGTCATACTCGGCATACTCGGCGCACATTCCGGTCATTGGATGACATGCTTTCTTTAAAAAGTCTCTTGAAAGAGCGGCTGTCTCTTTCCACAGTTCTTTATCCTTCTCATCTCCAAGCTCCGCATACATCTCGTAAAAATGCGGAAGGTGATATGAAGGATCTGTCCAGTCGCATTCACAGATGAACTTTATGTAGTGGTTATTGGGATCCCACATGGGATTTTTGCTGTGAACGGCTCTTTCCATGAGTTCCTTTGCATATCTGGAATACTCATATATGCCTTCTCCGTCTCCCCATCTTGCGGACGCGAAAAGAAGCGACATGATGAAGAACTCCTCTCCGTCGGGAGCAGGACCGCTGAAACGCTTTCTTCCGTCTAGCTCGTTTGACCAGCAGAAGTATCCTGCGTTTCTTCCTTCTTCCATATACATATATGTAAGGGTCCATTTCCAGATACGGTCGAATTCCTCTTTTTTGTCAAGCTGGACGCAGATCATCATACCGTAGCTCATGCCCTCGGTGCGAACGTCGTTATTACCGGTATCCGTAAAATAACCCATGTCATCGCCTACAGGAAAGTAAACCCTTTCATCATCAGCGCCGTAAAACATAGTGTTAAACCATTCGTTCAGCTTATCTTCTATTTCCTTGCTGTCATATCCGGCCTCGGCCAGTATGTTTCTGTAAATTCCATCCTTAAATGCAGCCATATTTCTCTCCCGTCAATCCAGATTTCTTACCTTGAACTCTCTTTCAGCCTCGCGCTTCATATCCTTCTTTGCTATATCCGCTCTCTTGTCATAGAGCTTCTTTCCTCTTGCAAGACCAATCTCCATCTTTGCCTTGCCTTCAGAGAAGTAGACCTGAAGCGGCATTAGTGTAAATCCTTTTTCTCTTATCTGACCGTAAAGCTTATCGATCTGGCTTCTGTGCAGAAGAAGCTTTTTGGGTCTTAAAGGATCCTTGTTAAAGATATTTCCCTTTTCGTACGGTGAGATGTGACATCCGTATACCCATACCTCGCCGTTTTCGATCCTTATATATGCTTCCTTTATGCTGCACTTTCCCATACGCAGGGATTTAACCTCGGTACCGTGAAGCACTATTCCGGCCTCGTATTTCTCATCTATGAAATAATCATGGTATGCCTTCTTGTTATTGGCTACCAGTTTAAGCGTTTCCTTACTCATTGTTATTCCTTTATCACAAAATCTATGGTGCGCATCGCTTCATCCACGGAATCGACTATAACATTTACAGTCTGACCGAGCGCATAGGTCTTTCCCTTTCCGTCAGGCTTAAGTTCATAGTTATCCTCATCATAAACATAGTATCCGGGCAGCTTTGAGATATGCACAAGTCCTTCAACGGTATTGGGCAACTCAACGTAAAGCCCCCATTCGGTAACTCCGCTGATTACACCTTCGTATTCATTGCCGATGCGGCTTGCCATATACTGACACTTTTTAAGCTTTATGACCTCACGCTCAGCCTCTTCTGCTCTTCTTTCGAGTCTCGAGCTCTGAGCAGCCACATCAAAGAGTATCCTGTCGTATCCCTCGAGCTTATCCTTCTTCATCCTGCCGCGGATGTGATCCTTTATTATGCGGTGTATCTGCAGATCGGGATATCTTCTTATCGGAGAAGTGAAGTGACAGTAATACTTGGCAGCAAGGCCGAAGTGTCCGCTGTTATCCACAGTATACTTGGCCTGCTTCATGCTCCTTAAGGCAAGCCTGGTTATAAGAACTTCCTCATCGGTATCCTGTATAGATGAAAGAAGCCTCTGTATCTCCTTTGGATGGATGTCATCGTTTCCGACTTTTAACTTTAAGTCAAAATTCCTGATGAATGCCGCCAGCTTCTGGATCTTTTCCGGATCCGGATTATCATGTGTCCTGTATATGAAAGGACTCTCAAGCCAGTAGTAGTGCTGAGCGACCGTCTCGTTTGCGAGCAGCATGAATGATTCGATCAGCATCGTCGCATCATTTCTGTCATATGGTCTTATATCTGTCGGCACACCTTTGTCATCAAGCTTTATCGTTGTTTCCTTAAGATCAAAATCTATGGCGCCGCGTTTCTTTCTCATGTCACGCAGAATCTGGCTTAAGGCTGCCATGTCATCAAACATAGGGACAAGATCGCCATACTCTTCTCTTAATCTTTCATCCTTATCGGATATGATCTTATTGACAGTTGTATAATCCATGCGTCTGTCAACATTTATTACAGACTCGACTATCCTGTAGTCAGTAACGTTACCCTTTGGAGATACCCTCATGATACAGCTGAGTGTGAGCCTGTCCACTTTTTCATTCAGCGAGCATATCCCGTTTGAGAGCTTATGCGGAAGCATTGGTATGACCGTATCTACCAGATATACACTGGTGCCTCTCTTTAAAGCCTCCCTGTCAAGAGCGGATCTGTACTGAACGTAATTGCTCACATCAGCGATGTGAACGCCGAGTATGTAATCATCTCCGTCACGAGATAGGCTGACCGCGTCATCTATATCCTTTGTATCCTCGCCGTCTATGGTAACCATTGGCCATGAGCGCAGATCTTCTCTTCCTGCCATATCGGCCTCTGATACTTCATCACCTATGGCAAAAGCCTGGTTTAATACCTTTTCATCAAATTCAGTAGGCAGACCGAATCCCTTGACGATAGACATGATGTCAACCCCCGGATCATTGATATGACCGAGTATCTCCGTCACTTTGCCTTCGGGCTTCTTTCCGTCACCGCCGTATGATGTCAGCTCAACCACTACCTTGTGGCCGTCTACCGCACCGTTACAGTATTCCCTGGGGATAAATATGTCATCCGCAAGCTTATGGTCATCTGGAATTACGAAGCCGAAATTGGGACTCTTTTGAAATACACCGACGATCTGGTTCGTGCCTCTTTCCACTACCCTTACTATCTGGGCTTCAACTCTTCTTTTATTTGAATGAGAAGGCAAGATCCTTGCTTCGACTATATCAAGATTAAATGCACCGTTGACATTTTCCTTTGATATGTAGAGATCATCATCCCTTCCCTCGACTTCAACGAATCCAAATCCCTTGTGGTTGCTGATAAACGTTCCGGTTATCAGATCTTCCTTTTCATGAAGCTTGGGATCATAAAGCGTATATTTTCCGCGTTTGCTTA
This sequence comes from Lachnospiraceae bacterium, assembly GCA_016290615.1. GTDB lineage: Bacteria > Bacillota > Clostridia > Lachnospirales > Lachnospiraceae > Colinaster. Next base: position 17,735 of record JAEEUS010000050.1, read on the forward strand.
TTTCTATTTTCTTATCTTCAAGAAGCTCCTTAAGGATCGAACTAAGAACAGGTCTGTCTTCAGGCATTACCTGCAAAAATACAGCGAGTTCCTTTTCCTTCATGGGCACATAAAGATCATTGCCCATAAGCTCCAGTATCATGTTTTTTCTTTCTT
>JAEEUS010000126.1 GCA_016290615.1 Lachnospiraceae bacterium
TGATTATTTCCATATCCGGCGTTCTGGCTCCTGATTCATAATTAGTAATCGCCATAGGAGTGAGACCGCTTATTTCAGAAAGCTTTCTCTTAGTAAGATTATTCTTTAATCGATAATACTTTAAGTTTTTGCTGAACATAGGCTGTTCCTCCTTCTGTTTATATTCTATGCTTTTTTCTGGAAAAGTAAACACCATATCTAAAAGTATGATTCCCTTCACTATCAAATAAAGGAAAAATAGAAATATTGAACAGGCTATTGTTCGTTCATCTTTGAAGTTGTTCAAAGTAACTTCAAACTCGCTTCTTAGTCAACTTGAAGCAATTTCTATTGTACAGCTGATTTCTTAAACAACTGACACTGCGCTAAATCACTGTTTGTATCAGATTTTTTGCGCAATATTTCAAGAATAATAAACGAACAAAAACCGGCATTACTTGTAAATAAAATTATTGTTCATTGTCCCTTAGCGATAATGTTTCTATACGGGATAATGGTCAGCATGAGCCAGCAGCACATTAGTGCAAAAGGAACCATTCCGTTCTGTCCGCCTTCCATGTATAAGCCCGTCCAATAAACAACGAGGGGAATATACAAGACAAACTGTATGATGCTAAGGACAAAGACCGCGCGGCTGTACTTGCGTGGAGTTTTCGCGGACAGGTTAAATGAGAATTCGATTCCGCCGTCCTTGTATTCAGCCTTACGAGAAGCGCCGTGCTTATCAAGTATCACCGCGCTTATGGCCAGGCCGACGCCGCTTCCGTTCGATCCGCGTCCTTTGATCTCGATGCGGTCCATTGAGTTCCAGAGATCTTCATTACCGATCTCACCTTCAATGTTAACCTTGTTCCAAACGGAAAGTGTTGTCCCCTTGGTCACGATTCTGATCGGCATGTCGTGCTCACCGTATTTGATAGCATTTGAGATCAGATTATCGATAATGCTCTTTATAAGCTCAGGATCACACTTAACCTTGGTCCCGCCTCTTACGCGCTCTATGTAGACATCAGTCTCGCCAGTCTCTCCATAGGATCTGATCACATCGTCGACCATTGAATCGAGATCGATCTCACTCAGAACGAGCTCTGCTGAACCGCCTTTGACCCTTGAATATGTGAGCATCCTGTTCAAGAGATTGTTCATGTGACCGCTCTCATTTTTCAGGACTTCAAGATAATGCTCCTGCTTCTCAGGGCGAAGGCCTGTAGCCAAGTATTCTGAAGTGTTCTGGATAACGGCAACCGGGGTCTTTAATTCGTGAGCCACCGCGTCGATGAAATCATCCCTATATCTTCTAGCTTCTTCCCTCTTCTGTTCCCTGTATGAGATAAATATCATGATGTAAATTGCGAAAGTCTGAATGAAGACAGCTGCAAGGAGCATCTGCGGCAACGACTGGTTGAGCGCGATTTTGTTGAAATCAAAAGCTATCGTAAACGTCACCACGGGAAAATCTGCATGAACACTATTGGAATATTTCGAGCCGCTAGGAAACATCGAGCCGTTTGACAGAGCGTTATTCCTGTAAACATTATTGAGGATCGTGTTTTCAGGATCTTTAAGAAGCTCATTCCACTTCACGCTCTGGGGAAGCACTAAAAGCTTGATCTCCGTTATCTTCGGCTCTTCATCGGATTCATCGTAGATCTTCTCGCCGCTTGAAATATCGCCGATGGTTATCTGTGTGAAATGCGTATAACCGATCTCGATTCCCGTGGGAACCTTATTGCCGTTTCCGTCGTCATTAACGAAGATCTTCATGATCATGGGATTGCCGGAAAAGTGCTTATCCGTAACAAGACCGATAAGCTGATCGATCGTCTTTTTGTCGAAATGCTCATTCAGATCCCAAAACTTGAGCTTGCCGTTCTCCTTGTAGAACAGGACCGCGATCCTTCCTTCAAGCCAGAAGGCACCCTCATCCGTATTGTCGATAACCATCGCGGACACGTTGTCTTCATATCCGGAAGTTGCTTCTATCGTCTGAATCGTGCGGAGTGCTTCTCTTGCTGCCAACACGGGTTCGTCGTAATCATAGAGCATTTCGTTCAGTCTGAATATCGTAAGATCAGTCGCGGTCCTGACCTGATGCCTTGCTCCAACGTAAAGTGCAACAGAAACGAGCAGTATAACCAATACCGCCATCAGTTCTGACAGGATGAAGATCCTGATATTCCTGTTTTTTGAGTTTTTCATAACCGTTTCTCCTGATCATCCCAAAGACATCATTCAAACAAAACGGTAGCCCTCCTTAACAACAGTCTCTATGTGACTGCCGTATTCTCCAAGCGCCTTGCGGAGCCTCTTGATATGGGTGTCCACGACACGGTCGTTGCCGTCGTAATCAAAACCCCATATGCGGTCAAGGATCTGTTCTCTGGGGAGCACCCTTCCTCGGTTGGAGATGAAGTAACTGAGAAGATCAAAGTCCAAAGACGCAAGCTTGATGTCTTTTCCGTCAAGTGTTGCCCTGTGCGTTACGAAATCAACGGAAAAGCCGCCGTCAGAGAAAGTCTTTCCCGTCATCGCGCGCCCGCCTGCACGCTCAAGTACGGCTTTGCACTTGGCTGCCAGGACCGGAAGCGAAAACGGCTTGGTAACGTACTCATCCGCGCCAAGCGAATAGCCCAATAGCTGGTCTTTCTCCTGAACCTTTGCCGTCGCAAGTATCACCGGAATGTCTTCTCTTGAACGGATCTTACGAAGCAGGTCAAACCCGCTCATTCCGGGCATCATGACGTCAAGCAGCACGAGATCGAATCTTTCGTCAAGGAACTTATCCCACGCCTTATCACCGTCAGATACCGAGACCACTTCAAAGCCGTTGTCAGAAAGATAATCTGAAACGACCTCCCTGAGGTTACCGTTGTCTTCTGCGAATAAAATGCGGGGCATGATCTTTTCCTTCGTTTTGTTTGTTAACGCCATATTAAACCAGCGTTGTGTACTCTGTGTGTCAGATAAGAAAGACAATATTGTGCATTGTAATCTGATTTGTTGATTAGCCCCTTCATTATATCAAAAGCTAAATCACAGGCTGAAAAACAGTCGCACATTTGATACGCCTTTTTTCCTCTTATAAATCGTACTTATATTTTTAGATTACTCACGTTTAGATTACTCACCAAGCCTTGATGATTTTCCTCATTCGATACTCTTGTGCATTCGCAAAACCTGTCAGATTTCCGCTATTTTTATCAATTTTCAGACGAATTTCGGGTTTAGGGTTATATTTTGCCTTCTCCCACACCTTATATATAGAGGGACATTTTTTTGAGAGTCTTCGAAGAGGCTGTCAGATATTGGATAATCATGTCGAGTTTCTGGCGAATTTCGAATTTAGTGTCCAATTTTTCATTTCCCACTACATATATATGAGCGACGGATTTCCAGAAACATGTGTCAGATATCTGAGATTCGTATCGATTTTCAGACGAATTTCGGCTTAGGGGGGTCATTTTGCCTTTTCCTACTACTTATAGATGAGGGCATCGATAATCCGATCACCGATTATCGGTTCGACAAAACTTCGGCCAAGAAGCACATTTCCTGTCAAGATTCGGTCATTCATATCTATTATCAGACGAATTTCAGGTCTAGACTTAATTTTCGGCATCTCCCACTACTTATAGGTGAGCG
>JAEEUS010000127.1 GCA_016290615.1 Lachnospiraceae bacterium
TAATCAGGAACTCCGGATGTATGATTCAAAAGCTGCTTAACCGTCACATCCGGGTCAATGCTTTTGAGATCAATATCAAGCAGGCTTCCGAGAGTATCCTCAAATTTCAGTTTCCGCGCTTCTATCAACTGTAGAATTCCCACAGCGACAAACGTCTTCCCCATGGATGCAGATGCGAATCTGGTTTCAATCGTATTCGGTATCTCATTCGCCATATCTGCATATCCGCCGCTGTAATTCAGCAAGACTTCATCATTTTGGATGATATAAGCATTTCCTCTAAAATCATTATCCATTTCAATTTTCATAATCGATCTCCTTTATGGTTTAGGATATTCCAAACTCAATATACAGGATATTCCAAAGTTCGGTTTTGGGGTATTCTAAAGTCAGATTATCTCGAAAGTCTTTGTGATTTCAAAGCCACAGTTCTTATATAATTGAATTGCTCTTTTATTCCAATCTGCCACATGAAGGATTATCGGCTCTTTCGAGATATGTTCCAATGCCCAAAGAAGTATTTCTCTCCCGATCCCACGGCCTTGGTATTCCGGGGCAACAATCAGATCATCGATTTCATTTCCTTTCAGAGCAACACTCCCCACAAGAATTCCATCCTCAATAAGAAGATACACAGAATCCATTCCGTCCCCAAAGAAGGAATCATCCTGTATGTAATCATAAGGTTTGATGTGAAGGGCCTCTCGCATTTCATGGTAGCATGCGTTATACATCTGCTTATATGCTTTTTGATACTCCGGTGTGTAGGGCACAAGTGAAATTACAGATTTTGACTGCACAGGTTTTATCAACCTCATTTCATGGGCAAGCTTTGAAGGCTCAATCATCTATACGTCCCTTCCTCCATCAACTTTCTTAATCCTATAATAATCCTCAGCATCTATGCCTATTTCTATATGATGCTTAGCTCTTGCATTTTGGTTTATCAACAAGGCTACCGTCTCGAAGTCGTTACCTGTGGGTAAAATCTATATGATATTACAGGGAATATAATTATTATCCTTATCCAGTGGGTATGGCTTCGGAGTCATACAAATCACTCCGCCTTCTCCGATTTTTAAAGAACTCTTTTCAAGCAAATGGAAAGAACCCACCGCTTTTTTATCCGGATTGCTGCTCTTTTTTATTTCCAGCGGGTGAAGAATCCCGTTTTCTTCCAAAACGATATCGATTTCTTTTTGATTGGTATCCCTGTAAAAAGTCATATATATTTTGTTCTTTGAATATGAATACATTCTTAACAACTCAGTTACGACATAATTTTCGAAATAATGTCCGCTTGCCGCCCCATTCATCAGAGTTTCCATACTCGTCCACATGGAAAGATAAGCACACAGACCGGTATCACAAAAATATAATTTCGGAGTTTTTATCATGCGTTTTAACTCATTATTCGAAAATGGTTCAAGAAGATACAGGATGCCCATTGACTGAAGTATCTTTACCCATTCTTTTGCAGTAGGAACAGATACATTCCCTGCCTGAGCTACATCTGAATAATTCACAAGATTTCCGGCAAATGCTGCGCAGGCCCTAAGCACTTTTCTGAAGCCCTCCGTATCACTGATACCATTATCATCCACTGCATCACGCATAAGATACGTCTCAACATAAGAATCATAGTATTCCATTCGTTGTTCGGCAGTCATACCGATGGTTGCCGGCATTCCGCCTTCCCATATATGCTTATATACTTTCAAAAGATCATTCTCAGGAAAATGCTTCGATCGCTCCGATAGTTTATCATACGAAAACTCCATTTCACCAAGGGCACATTTTCCATCTTTTTCCCGCTGAGACAGGCTATACATTTTCAGTATACAGATTCTTCCTGCAAGTGAATCCCTCGCTTCCTTTAACAGCTTTTTACTTTCTGATCCGGTCAGCCAGAATAATCCCATCATATCAGAAGCATCACATATCATCTTTATATGTTCAAACAACTCAGGTGCTTTCTGTGCCTCATCTATCAGAATCGGAGGTTTATATACCTGAAAAAAAAGACCCGGATCACTCTTCGCCAATTCCCGGTCTCTGGAGTTGTCCAGATTAACGTAAGTTCTCTCCTCGCTTTCAGCCAGTTTCTTAAGCATGGTCGATTTGCCCACCTGTCTCGCACCCGTTACCATGACTGCTTTAAATACTTGATTCACGGCCAAAAACTTTCTTTCCAACTCTCTCTTGATATAATCCATAAACGCCTCCCTTTATTGGGTTTGATTTAAAAGACTACATTATTTTATCCTTATTATATCAGCATTCAGCCCTGTGTCAAGTTTAATTTAAAGCGCGCTTTAATTTGACCTTGAATTGCCGGGCTTCAGCTTCGATTTTTACTTTAATCAGATTCGCAACCAAATTTAACATTTCACCTATGTAAATGTTCGGTTTGGTTGGTGGACATTTCTTTACCTTAACAATTACTATAATGTTAAAAATAATTGCAAAGGTAAGATATTTATGAGAAAATACTACTTAGACAATATCAGATGGGCAACTGTAGTTCTGGTTGTCATTTATCATGTGCTTTACATGTATAATGGCGAAAATGTTCTTGGTGGCTTAGGAAAGATTACTACTCTTGATGTGCAGTATTATGACTTTTTCCTGTATGCGGTCTATCCATGGTTTATGCTTCTGCTGTTCCTTATATCGGGAATTTGCTCCAGATATTATTTGGATAATCATACCGCAAAGGAATTTGCAAAAAGCAGGACAAGAAAACTGCTAATCCCTTCTACTATAGGATTATTTGTATTTCAGTTCATCCAGGGATATGTCAGTATGTCAATCGGCGACGCTTTCGATTCTATGCAGGAAGTACCCGGTGTAATCAAGTATTTCATCATGGCGTTAAGCGGAACCGGAGTTCTTTGGTACATACAGCTGTTATGGCTGTTTTCGATGGTGCTTTTACTCGTCAGAAAAATCGAGAAGGACAGACTGTGGGAACTGGGAGGAAAGGCTAACATCATAGCAATACTTTTGATGACTGTAGTAATATGGGGAGCGGCGCAGATTTTTAATACTCCGGTTGTTGTAGTATATAGATTCGGATATTACGGTGTTGCGTTCCTGCTTGGATATTTTGTGTTCTCACATGATGAAGTCATCGAGACGCTGAAGAAGTCTTTCGTATTGCTGTTTGTACTTGCCGCAGGTGTGGGAATTTCATTCTGTGCCGTGTACTTTGGTAAAAACTATGCGGATGCTCCTATTAACAAATCAGTGCTGTTTGCAGGATTTGGATGGCTTATGAGCATGGCGATTCTAAGTGGTGCATCAAAGTATGCTGATAAGCAAAATGCTTTTACAGCATGGATGAGCAAAAATAATTTCGGGTTATATGTATTCCATTATCTTGGGATATCAACAGTTGCTTTACTTCTGGGAAAACCCGGGAATCTTCCGGCAGCAATGGTTTATACCTTCAGCCTGATTGCCGGATTTGTGGTAGCATATGCTTTGAATGCCGTGATATCAAGGATTCCTTTCTTCAGATGGGCGGTACTCGGAATAAAGAAAGAGAGAAAAAACGATGTTTCATGACAATCTGGTAACTCTTAGAAAAACGAAAAATATGACACAGGAAGATATCGCTGAGAAAATCGG
>JAEEUS010000051.1 GCA_016290615.1 Lachnospiraceae bacterium
CTTAATTGCTTTGTCGTGGTGATTAAAAGTACATATCATGAAAATTTTGCGGTTTAAGTTTTCACTCTAGAGTGAAGATGCCGGCATGGCGGAACTGGCAGACGCACAGGACTTAAAATCCTGCGGGAGTAAAATCTCGTACCGGTTCGATTCCGGTTGCCGGCAGTGTCTCGATCGAGGCATTGTATGTGTGTGTAGCTCAGCTGGATAGAGCACTTGGCTACGGACCAAGGTGTCGGGGGTTCGAATCCTCTCACACACGTTTCATAACAAAAGGACCAAGGTGTTTAACCTTGGTCCTTTTGCTATGGACCGGAGCGGACTCTTCAAACCCGGGGTTCGGTCTCCGCTCCGCTCCGGTCGGCGCTGAGCACATGCCACCGGCATGTAGCGCCCTCTCACACACGTTACTTTAAGAACGCTGCAGTTGTTGATTTTCAATGCCTGCAGCGTTTTTCTTATTTCTAAGATCGTGAGTATTAGTGAGTATCATATAGGGAAGGAGGATGTGTTCATGTCTCTGCGCCCATGATCGAGAGAAAATGTAACGTGATCCGAAGGAGTCATTGTCTTATGTTAAAGGATAATGACTCTTTGTTGTTTATTTTTCATTGACATCCTGAAAAATATGTGTTATAGAATAATTGTCTGCGATATTATTTTCGATATAATATCTCGATATATTATAATATAATAATTCAATCAGGAGGTGCTTATGACACAGAAAAAAACAGAACCCATTCGTCCAATAACCGTTGACGAACACAGAACCTTGGATAATTTAAACAGGAAAGCCGGGCAAAATGCCGTTAGCGAAGCGCTGGGATTTCCGTTCGGAGAAGCCTTTGAAAAGGACCTGACGGAGATTTTAAACGGAAACTTCGAAGAAATGGGCGAGAATGTGATCATTGCCCTCATCGACTTTGACAATTTCCTTCATATCAATGATGATTTTGGAAGAGAAAACGGGGATAAGGTGCTGATCGCAACGGGAAGATATATTGAAAAAAGCCTCCCCCGTGATGCAAAGATCTACCGTATAGGCGGTGATGAATTCGGCATCATATTTAAGGGTGAGGCCGAGCGCGAGGATATTTTCCTCTTCTTGAATGAACTAAAGAATAATTTTGATGTGAAGACTCCCGACGGCGCGTCGCAGACCCTCACTATCGGTATGGCAACAGCGGGAGTTGATGCGTCAAGATATGCCGAACTGGTGAGAAAGGCAGACAGCGCCCTGTATCGCGCAAAGATGGCCGGAAGGAACAAGATCGCCATGGCAAAAGAAGAAAAGATGGTTCCCAAGACAAGCCACTACACCCAGGAGCAGTTGCAGCGTCTTGCAAAGCTTTCAAAGCAAGAAGGCGTGGGCGAAGCCATACTTCTGAGGGAAGGTCTGGATCTGCTTTTAAAAAAATATGATGTTTAAACAGACATGCCAACCAGTGCAACCCTAACAACGAGACATAAAGAAATTTTAAACATGTTGAAAATGAACAATCCTGCGTGTATAATATAATCGAATAAGTGGATTGAGTTTTCCGGAGGCCTTTCCCTGTTTATATAGAAATATAAAGGCTTTTAAACAGAAGAAAGGATAAAGAGAAATGCAAAATGAAGAAAAATCAAAAAGATTCAGGAGTTACATCCTATTGACGATGTGTTCTTTGAAGCTTTAGCAAGTAATCCGCACTTTGATGAAGAACTTCTGAGAATCATTTTGGACGACGATAAACTTGTTGTTCAAAGCGTCATAGTTCAGTCAGATCATAAAAATCTTTATGGCAGGTCAGTCAGACTTGATGCGTTATGTACTCTTGGAAACGGAGTCAAATGTAACATCGAGGTGCAGCGTTCTGATAATGATGATCATATCAGGCGAGTTAGGTATAATGCCTCAATGGTTACTGTTAAGGATTCCAACACCGGGGATCACTTTTCGGAGATACCGGAAGTATATGTTGTTTACATCTCCAAATTCGACGTCTTCGATAAAGGACTTACTGCTTATCATATAGAAAAAACAATACGTGAGACCAAAGATGTTATAGACGACGGTTTGCATGAGATATTTGTAAACACAAAAGTTAATGATGGATCTGATCTGGCAGCTCTTATGGAATGCTTTAACCAGACCAGAATAACTAATGAGAAATTCCCTTGGTTTAAGACAGCTGTTGATTATTTAAAGGATACGGAAGGAGGCAGGAAAAGTATGTGTAAGATTATGGATGAATATGCCAGAGATGAGGCAATTGATGCAACTATTGATACATTGTTAGATTATACCAATAAGGGTATTGAAGAAATAGCTGAAATACTTGTGGAAAAATATGGTCTTGAGAAAACTGTCGCTTTAGACCGTGTTAAGAATTATAAAAAATCCGCATAAAAACGTCTGAAGTAATGTACCCCCTGACAACGTGGTCAGGGGTATTTTTATATCATTGTTGCATTGTCGAATATGAGTAACTTTTATAGCATGAACATTGCTTCGGTTTAAGGTAAGACTCTGTCAGCTGGCTAAAGGACCTCGGGGTTGAGGTCCTTTTTGAGTGTGTGAAAGTTTTTCTGTAAATAAGATATCCTAAGATAATTGACGAGCTGTATGGCGGTAAGATTACCGTTGTCCAGCTCGTTTTGACTATACCTAATCCCATTGATTTCGTCAAGAATTATGATAAAATTGGTATATAGTTATATTACAGTTTAATCGATTTCTTAGTTTATAAATTGGAAAAACGAGAAAGGCTAAGAGGCATGTGCAATGAGTAAAGAAAGCAAACAGTTTCTGATATATACATTTATTATAATGGCAATATGCTGGGGAACCTGTATGATTTGCAGTTTAAATGGTCTTTCGTTAGATAAGGACTATCTGTTATATGTTCCGTATCTGATCGGGGGTTGGTCGCCGACTATTGCGTCATACTTTGTCTTAAAGAAAAATGACAGGGTGAAGAATCTTAAAGAATGGATAAAAAATGTGTTAGATTTCAAGCATGGTTTGGCATCATATATACTTGTGATAGTCTTGTCCGTCTTGTATGTATTACCGCAATGCATAGCAGCCGGTTATGAGAAGGGTGCTCCATTATATGCGCTGATAGTTTTGATTCCGATGATGATATTTATGGGTGGTTTAGAGGAAACTGGATGGCGTTACATTCTTCAACCGGAACTGGAAGAAAAATATCCTTATATTGTAGCGACAATTATAGTATCCATAATATGGTGGTTATGGCATTTCCCTTTGTTTCATATAAATGGCGTAGGGCAGGAAGGCCATAGCTATATTGCCTTTGGAATTGGGGTGCTTGGAATGGCATTTGCTCTGGCATGCGTCAGAAAATGCACAAACAGTGTATGGTTATGTGTGCTGTTGCATTGTATAGTTAATGCTTCCGGTGCAGTTTACAAGATTCATGATGGTATTATAGGTAAAGCAGTGATGGCGGGTATTATGATTGTAATTACGCTGCTTATTGTATATCTGAATGATAAGAAGAAGATTATTAGATAGTCGAGAAAATCGGAATATATTTCAGGATAATAATACTATGAAGATCATTTTTATGGGAAAATACAATAATGATCCGACATCTCTACCTAAAAGAGAAATGGCACCGGAGTCGCATAAGATTAAAAAGATTGATAATCTCGTGATTCTTACTGTAGTAATGTCGTTTGTATCAATTCTTTTGCTATACATATTTGGTATATTTCTTATTAACTATTTTGGAAGAAAATTGTTGAGTATACCCAGTGTGATTGCCGTAATTATTTCAGTACTTTTTTATATTCCGCATGAATACATACATGCTATCTGCTTTAAAGAAGAAGCTTACATATATATTGCAAATGGGGCATTCTTCGCAATGTCTCCAGAACACATGACAAAAAGGCGTTATCTGTTCATGTTGATGCTTCCATTTCTTGTTCTTGGGATAATTCCGTTATGCATAGGGATTGTGCTGAGATACCCGCCATTAGCTGTTTTTGGTGTTATGAGCATCATTCCTTGTACAGGCGATTTATATATGGCGATTAGTGCTTTATTTCAAGTTCCGAAAAAAGGAAAGATTTATTTATATGATATGGTCAACTATTGGTATGTTTGATAACTTGTTTAAAAAGATAAACTGGAAGATAATCGCACAAAGGAGCTTCAGCCCAAGTAGGACTGAAGCTCATATTTTTATTCTGGAAGTCTTCCTTCATACATAATCTGAAGCTCGCCATAGACTCTTCCCCAGTTTCGGAGTGGCATGGTCCATTTCTTGGTCGCTTCAAAAGTGGATAGGTATAATGCTTTTAGAAGAGCCTGATCACTCGGAAAAACGCTTCTTGACGGTTCAGCTTGCGATAAATGGCATTGAGACTTTCGATGGCGTTGGTAGTATAGATGACAGTTCTTACCTCTGATGAGAACTTGAAAATCGGACAGATTGCATCCCAGTTATCGTACCAGCGTTTCATCGCGCGAGGATATTTTTCTTCCCATTTTTCTGTTACTTTATCTAGAGCCTTCCGTCCTTCTTCTTCGGTCGAAGCATTATAGATAGTCTTAAGATCTTTAGCGAAGGCCTTTCTATCCTTGTCAGGAACATATTTGAGAGTGTTACGAACTTGCTGAACCAGGCATCTCTGATATTCAGTATTAGGAAAGGCGGTAGCTATAGCCTCTTTGATTCCTGAAAGCCCATCAGCACAGACAATCATGATGTCTTTAACTCCTCGATTTTTTAACTCATTCAGTACAGAGAGCCAGTATTTAGCACTTTCATTTTCGCCAACCTGAATAGTAAGAACTTCCTTATGTCCCGTACAATTGATGCCAAGAATAACATAAGCAGCTAGTTTTCGGATTACTCCATTATCACGAACGGAATAATGAATCGCATCTATGAAGATAACCGGATAACCTTGCACGTATGAACATGTTGATGCATGGTATAGATTATCAGAACTTTGACATTTATAAAGGTGATACCCTAACCAGAGACCTTTACGGAGATAATCTTAAACTTACTGTTCAGGTCTGCAACCCGCCTTATTCACTTAAGTGGGATGCAAAAGAGGAATTTCTTGATGATCCGAGATACTCAGGTGTAGATAAACTTGCACCTAAGTCACATGCGGATTTCGCCTTTCTTCAGCACATGGTTTACCATATGGATGAAGATGACGGAAGAGTTGCGGTGCTGCTTCCTTACGGCGTTTTATTCAGAGGCGGAGCCGAGGAAGACATAAGAAAGTGGCTCATATGTACCATAAACAGACTTGATGCCGTAATAGGGCTTCCCGCCGATCTTTTTCATGGTACTTCGATACCGGTTGTTGTTCTTGTCCTGAAATCAAAACGTAACGGCAACAGCGATAACATTCTTTTCATTGATGCAAGCAGAGATTTTATAAAGGGCAAGAGTTATGCTTTTCTGGGCATAACTCTCTATATGAGCTGTCATTGCTTAACATTTTATGCCTAATGTTTTATGATTTGCCTCGAATTCGAGGCAATTAAAAATGAGGCCGGTGATAATGCTTCTATGATCAAAACAAATTCTTATGAGCTTTATATTTGTCCGGAATTATAATATATTTCAGGTTATTGGTTGAAAAATTGACCATATCATGATATACTACGCTAAATCGCATATAAAATATAAGATTTAGCGAGGTATATAAAATGCTGATATCCCGTAATAAAGAAAAGAAAACGCTTCTAGATGCTTTGAAGGCTGAAGAATCGCAGTTTATAGCGGTATATGGTAGACGGCGTGTTGGGAAAACATATTTGATACGTCAGACCTACGATAATATGCTTACTTTTGAACATTCCGGATTAGCGAACGGAGGTAGAAAAGAGCAGATACAGGCTTTTACGGCTTCAATTAAGAGGGCCGGGTTAAAAGTGGATGACATTCCAACGAATTGGTTGGACGCTTTTGAATTATTAAAGGATCTTGTAGAGAAATCGTCAGTCAATAAAAAAGTTTTGTTTATTGATGAGCTATCTTGGATGGACACTCAAAAGAGTGGGCTTTTGGTCGCACTGGAGAATTTTTGGAATGGGTGGGCAAGTGCACGTAACGATGTGGTTCTTGTTGTTTGTGCATCCGCTACTTCTTGGATGCTTGATAAGATAATTCATAACAAAGGTGGTCTATACAATCGATTAAGCTGTCAAATATATCTAAAGCCATTTAATCTGAGTGAGTGTGAGGAGTATCTGAAATCAAAGAGAATAAGTGTCAGCAGATGTGATATTTTGGAGATGTATATGGCTATTGGAGGAATACCATATTATTGGTCGCTTATAAAAAAAGGACTCAGTGTTGCACAAAACATCGATGCAATGTTTTTCGCTGACGATGCTCCGCTGAAGGATGAGTTCAAATATTTATATGCTTCCTTATTTAGGAATCCGCATAGTTATATAGATATAGTAAATGTTTTGGCAAAGAAAAAATATGGTTTACTACGGGATGAGATTGCTGAAGAGACCGGAATACCTAATTCGGGATTCCTGACCAAGATCCTTGATGAATTGATTAGTTGTGGCTTTATTAGAAAATACACGGTTTTGGGAAGGAAGACAAAAGGCGCAATATATCAACTGACGGATTTCTACACCTTGTTTTATTACCGGTTTTTACAAAAGAAAACGGTGGATGAGCACTATTGGACAATACAGACGGATACTTCTGTTAGAAACACATGGTGCGGACTTGCTTTTGAGAGAGTGTGTTTTGAACATGTTAATGAGATAAAGGCAGGATTGGGTATTTCCGGGGTAATAACGGAAGTTCATTCATGGTCTTGCAGGGCAGATAAAACATCCGGGACTAAAGGTGCTCAGATTGACATGCTGATAGTTAGAAATGATCGGATAATAAATCTCTGCGAAATGAAATATTCAATAAATGAGTTTTTGTATACCGGAAAGGATGATGAATCGCTTCGCAATAAAATAGTTTCATTAAAAAATGTTTCTAAAACAAAATATTCTATTCATCCTGTGTTGGTAACAACATATGGACTAAAGGAAGGAATCTATTCAGGAAGAATACAGGCTGTAATAACAGCAAACGATTTGTTCAAGCAAATTTAAAATGCGCTAAATCTTGACAAAATGATGAGTTATAGCGTGTTATAATACATGGATGATTAATTCGGAAGATGACTAAGGCAAATCGGAGCTTGTAGGGTTCTTTGAAGAGGTAACGAATGAGCAGAACGAAAGCTTTGACATTATATCTAGTCGGAACATTGGGACAAATTTTAATCGTATGCATAGCCGTCTTTGTACTAAGGTCATTTGGATTGACGGTAGGATACTCTACCCCCGTAGGGTGGATAGCAATAGCAATTGGCGGCATTTCATCAGCATTATGGGGAACTGTAATATCAATCAAATATCGTAATTCGAGTCTGAAAAATGTGGCATGCGATTTCTTTAGAGTTAGGCAAAATCCTGTAAGTTACCTTTGGTTGCTTGCATTTATAGTATTAGATTTTCTTCCCGTTGCATTTGGCGGAACAATAACTGTAAGTGCATGGTATCTTACGTTTATTATGTTCATTAAACATATAGCATTTGGCGGATTGGAAGAGATTGGATGGAGATATCTGTTTCAGCCACTACTGCAGGAAAGGATTCATTATATCTTTGCAACTATCATTACTTTTGTTGCATGGGCGGCATGGCATTTCTTATTCTTTTATTTGGACGAAACTAAGGCTGATGCAATCCCATTTTTGCTGGGACTTCTTATAAACAGTTTTATTTTTTCTGCGTTGTACGTAAAAACAAAGAATCTTTGGATATGCGCAATGACTCATTCTCTGATAAATGTTTTATCGCAAATTACATCAGGCGGTAACCGGTATTTGGGCATTGTCACAAGGGTCGCAATTATTATATTGGCTGTTTTACTGGTTGCTAGGACGAATAAACAAGACAATAATAGTTGAATATAACTACAATCAATAAATTGGAATTAATCGTGATGAGGGCATAGCCTTTTATCTCGCAATTAAAAGAACAAAATAATGAGAGAATGAATGAGCAAAATAAGAGTTCTTATTTTGCTCTTTTTATCATTTAAGGTATCAGTCATTTGTTTTACCATATAATCAGAAAGAAACATAAGGGGGTCAACAATATAGAACAATCAAATAGGAGGTAGGATATGGGAATAGCATTATTTATCATATTTTTACTGGGACTGATAACAACAATAGTATTTGCCATGGCGGTGATAGGCATAATCCTTCACTTGAAAACTGCCTTCATGGAGAAAAGAATACAGAATAAATAATCAGGAACTTAAGGGTATATCCCTTAATCTCTATACATGGGGACTGTCCTCCTGCCACGGACAGTCCCCGACTTTTATCTATACACATATATATGATCGCATTTATAATGTATTTATACCATAAAAAAGCCTATGGTCTTTCGTATCTTTAACAGAACGAAACAAACTTACACATGACGAGGGAAAGAATAATGATGACTAAATTAAATCTGATCATAGTATTATGCACTGTTATGCTGATGGGGTGCGGAGTGCAGGAAAGAACATATACTCCTGAGGAGATCGTTGAAACATGCGGTTTTAGTGAAAGGACCAGAGAGTTTAATATGAGAGGGTCTGACTCGATTAATGTCATGCCTTCAAAATCCACTGTCGACAAGCATTTCGAGTTCATGGATTTTTATATCTTTGAATCAAGTCATGATGCAAAAAAGGCCTTCAGGAATACCGAGAACTGGTTCAGAGAGATCGAAGAAGAAGGCGATGATTATCGTAAAGGCTGGCTTGCAGGTGTCTGTGATGCGGATATAGAGGAATATGAATACCTGACCGGAAACATGATCGTTATCGTACAGATGCAGTGTGTTTCAACCTGGGGTGAGGTTGTAGCGGAAGAAGGATCTGAACCTGAGCAAAAAAAAGAACCCGATCCTGAATCACTGAAAGCCTATGAGGAAGCAAAAAAGATCTGGTCCATGGAATATCGAAATGAAATAATCGATCTTATGAGAGAAACATTCAACTAATCTCTATACAGGGGTCTTCCATATCTGCCAATGGAAGGCCCCGCTTTTATTCTATAATCAAAATGTATATGAATCAGACCGCATTTGAATTATAATATACCCATATCAGGGGCATTGGCGCAGTTGGGAGCGCGCCTCCATGGCATGGAGGAGGCCACGGGTTCAAGTCCCGTATGCTCCATTTTTTTCTGGATTTTTTAAGGAGGTATCAATTGGTCATATTTGAAAAGGATGAACTTGTAATTAAGCCGATAGTAAAGGCTGCTTTCTGGAAGAATAAAAAGATTCCGTATAAAAATATAGAGAGTATCGAAGCAACAGGAGAGAGTGTATTCTTCCATATGAAAAACTCCAAGGTCATAAAGGTGGATGATCCTGCTATCACTGCTTTTTATACAAGGTTTGGAGATATCTTAAGAGACTACAGGATACCTTTTAAGACAAGTATCAATGAAGCAGGATATGAGTCGATAGAAACAGTAAGAGAAAGAGCAGCATCTGCAAAGGAAACAGCCTTGGCATATGCAAACCTCTCCATAAAGGAAAAGCTTGGTCCTGAATATGAGCTTACAGCCAATATCGCCGAGCGCATCATCGGGACAACACTTGAGTTTTTGCTTTTAAAGGATGGTGAGATAGTAAAAGAAGCCAATCTTGACGAAAGCATAGATGGTGTGGAAATTGTCGATGAGATGGATATCGCATTTCTAAACGAATGGGATCCTGATCTAAATAGAGGAACATATTATATAACTGAAGAGGCCTATGACAGGGATGCATGTGAAAGATATGTAAAGACATGTATACTGGACGAACTCTTTAACCTGTTTATCAAATAAATGGGAACGCCCACACCAAAGAGTGTGGGCTTAAAGGGGGAGTATATTTTTTTATGATCATGCAGTGCATGATTCATCTTGCAGTCTTATTATATAAGATCAACCGTAACAGATCTTGATATGAATAAAAAATGTACTTTTGTTACGTTACCATGATAAAATCATATATATATACTATCAGAGTAACAGTAAAGGCAGAGAACAAAAAGGAGACAGATAATACAACATGATAGATGCATTTTCGATCCAGATATCTTTTCTCATATATGAAGCTGTTTTCTGCCTGCTCGCTGCCCTTGTCTATGCTGCGAGCACAGACAAGCTCAAGCTGCGTAAAAGGATAGTAGTGGGACTAAACATCGCCTGCTCTGCAATGCTTGTGTGCGAATACTCATTCTATGCCTACAAGGGAAGCAAAACGCCTCTTGATGTGGCTATCATGTATATCGTCAATGCCGCAGTATATTATCTTATAATCATTCTGATGTTCTTTTATGCGATGCTCATATCCGTAAGACTGTTTGAGAGGTTTGACCTTAAAAAGGACATGCCCTGCAGAAAGCGTATAATCGCAGTCTATATTATCGCAATCGTAGGTATCGCTCTTGTTACGATCTCTCAGTTTAACGGTATCTACTATTATTTCGATGAAAACAATGTATATCAGAGAGGACCGCTCTTTTCACTGGCAACCCTTGTACCTACCCTTGGTACTATCCTTGTAGCAAGCATGGTAATCCAGTTCAGGGAAAAGATGAGCCTAAGCCAGCTCTTTGTCTTGATATCATATCTTATATTCCCGCTTGCGGGAGGAGTGATCCAGGTACTGTTCTACGGAAACTCCCTTTTAAATATCTGTATAGGTCTTTCCGTACTTTTAATGTTCTTTGAGAATGTCGTAAACAAGGAAAAAGAGGTAATAAAGGCATCAAAGACAGAGGTAAGGACAGGGCTTGCCAACGAACATGGATATATCGAATGGCTTAATTCCATGAAGGGCAAGCGTGATCTTATGGATTATGCCGTTGTATTCTTTGATCTTAGAAAGTTTTCCGATATCAACCGAAGCTACGGTATAGAAAACGGAAACAGGGTTTTGGCTGCTTTCGGAAATATAATGATCAAATACATCAACAAGGATGAGATACTGGGAAGACAGTTCGGAAACCAGTTTGTAGCCATAGTAAGAAAGCATAACCTTGATGCGTTCTTAAAGGTATTAAAACAGATCGATGTTTCCTTTACTGATATCTTAACCGGACAGGAAGCACAGGTCAGCCTCTCGGCAAGAGCCGGTGTATATATGATAGACAGAACAGATCTGGCCGGAGAGGATATCTTAGTATTTGCCGGTCAGGCATTAAGTACCGCAAAAGCAAAGAAGGCAGATGATGTCGTATGGCTTACACAGGAGATCATAGATTCGATAGCAGATCAGAAGAAGCTAGAGAGCGAGATAAGAAACGGACTTATCAATAACGAGTTTAGGCCTTTTTATCAGCCAAAGGTTAATTCATCGACCGGTATGATGTGCGGAGCGGAGGCGCTTAGCCGCTGGTATCATAACGGCGAAGTACTTGCTCCCGGAAGATATATCCCGATAATGGAGCCGACGGATGCCATATGCAAACTTGATTTCTGCATCTTAAAG
Source organism: Lachnospiraceae bacterium (assembly GCA_016290615.1). Lineage (GTDB taxonomy): Bacteria > Bacillota > Clostridia > Lachnospirales > Lachnospiraceae > Colinaster. Next base: position 11,561 of record JAEEUS010000051.1, read on the forward strand.
GCTACCTGTGAAGATATAGCTAAGTGGCTTAAGGAAGGGATCAGAGTACCTCAGATATCGGTAAATATATCAAGAAGAAACCTCGATGATCCAAACATCGTAAAAAACATAGATGAGGTAGTAACAGGCGCAGGCATTCCCAAGGATCTTATCGAGATAGAGGTTACCGAGAACAAGGATGAAGCAGCAATCTCAGTTTTAAAGAACTTTGTCGATTCTCTTCATGAGCTTGGCTACAAGGCATCCATTGATGATTTCGGAAGCGCGAGCTCCTCGCTCATGCTCCTTAGAGAGATAAACTTTGATACGCTCAAGATCGACAAGGGCTTTGTAGATCTTGCAAAGCAGAAGGACCTTGCGATTCTTACTCATATAGCAAAGATAGGAAAAGAACTTCACGTTGATATAGTAGCTGAGGGCGTAGAGCATAAGGAACAGATAAAGACGCTTGATAACCTGGGCGTAAATGTTATCCAGGGATTCTACTTTGACAGGCCTCTGTCACACGATGACATGACAGAAAGACTTAAAAGCCCTGTCTATGATGTATAGCTAAAATTCATATCTGTCTTTACAGGACATAAATGGGGCACTATGCCCCATTGGTTTTAGACAGGAAAGGTAAAAAAGATGAAAAAAAGGATAATAAGAGTATTTGTCATCTTTGCGATCCTTCTTGCGATAACTGCCATCATATCCGTTCATGGCGTAAACAGATATATCGATACACATACATGGGCAACCATATCCATATCGGGGGAAAATCATTCCGACACATATGATGCCTTTAGTGAAGAACATGAATATATGAAAGGCGATCATATATCCACAGGTGATCTATCTCTTTTAATAACAAAGATAAGACATAACGGCGATGTCACTTTTAAGGTTGAAAGAGGCAGTCTCTATGATGGTAACGGTGAAAAGATAAAAAGTGATACCATATCAAAGAATAAAAAGATAACATACAGAACAGACAACGGAAACATACAGCTAAATGTGATAAGTGTGGGATACGAATAAAGAGGAGTATACAAGTGTTTTATCTGATCGATCAGACATTGACTGAAGTAAACAGGGAAAAAATAAAAGACAGTGACAAACAGTACGTTGCGGTGCTTTCTTTTGAAGAATGGAAAAAGGACAGGGAAAGCTTTGAACTGGGAATCGATATAGAACCTGAGCTATCTGAGATCTATACCACCAAGGCCGAAGTAAACTATGATTCTCTTACAGGCTCTTTTTCCATACCTCACAGAGACGATCTTAGCGCAGAGGACAGCAAGTTTGCCTTTGTCTTGGATGAAAAAGGCATCGTATTTATAGATGACAGCGGAAAGGCAAATGAGCTAATAGAAAGCATCAAAAAGGTCAAGAAATGGAAGTTTCCAAGCCTTGAGCGCTTCATATATGATTTTCTCGATCAGATAGTAATAGATGACCTTCGCCTAATGGAAAAGTATGAGAGAGAACTTGATACGATGGAACACACCATCATCGAGGGAGACGATGATGACTTTCCCACAGTAAGGCTTAATGATATCAGAAGCGATATAAGAGATCTAAGAATCCACTATGAACAGCTCATGGATCTTGGCCAGGAGCTTGAAGAGAATGAGAACAACTTCTTTAAGACGGAAAACCTGAGATACTTCAGACTATTTTTAAACAGGATGGCAAGACTTCATGATACATCCACATCACTTCGTGAATATACCATGCAGCTTCGCGACCAGTATAAGGCCCACCTTGATATAAAGCAGAACAGGATAATGACAGTCTTGACCGTTGTAACAACGATATTTATGCCGTTAACTCTTATCGTTGGCTGGTATGGAATGAACTTTAAATACATGCCCGAGCTTGAATCAAGATGGGGGTATCCTATAATAATCGCAGTGAGCCTGCTTGTCGCAGCCGGCAGCCTGCTGTTTTTCAAAAAGAAAAAGTGGCTTTGAACATATGAGTAATGAGATAAAGATGAGCGTATCAAGCATGACACGCACAAAGGATTCAAAAGCAGTATATGTGATGTTTTCGGATAATGAGAAAAGCGCAGAGTTTTCCCTGCCCGGATGCAGTCTTGTAAACAACAAGGGCTTTTCCGATGAAGAGATAGCTCAGCTAAAGGACTATGTAAGTAACGAGCAGGACTACATATATTCCCTTGCAAAACAGATAAATCCGATGAAGGCATTCATGGAAGGATGACACTATGGTAAATATGATCGCTGTTATGATAGCTTTCGGTGCGATACTGATGGTAACAAACATCGTCAGATACTGCATGTTCATAAAGAGTACAAAGGACGTTCTCTCATCAGGCGTATCGCAGGATAAGATATGGGAGCTAGTTGCTCTTGCACTTCTTATCTTCTTTCTTATCGGATATATACTCGTTGGATTATTTGGAAAACCCGATCTGATGGTCGCAGGCATTTTATTTGGCGGAAGCATCTTTGTAGCCATAGTCGAGACACTTCTTTTCAGACTGATAAAGACCGTAAAGGAAAACTGTCTGAGTATCGCAGAGACCCTTATCGGTGTTGTCGATGCAAGAGATCCAAACCTTAAAGGCCACTCCCGCTATGTAAGAAATGTGACCATGCTTTTGTATGACCACATCCCTAATGCACAGAGAGAAGGCATAAACAGGGTGAGTTTAGAGTTTGCATCCCTCATGCACGATGTGGGAAAACTGGGCATCCCCGAACAGATCCTGAATAAACCGGATAAACTGACCGATGATGAATGGATCATAATGAAAAACCATCCAAGACTCGGCGTAAACATACTTAAGCCTTTAGGTTCATTTAAGGAGATCCTTCCCTGGATAGAATTTCATCATGAGAAACTGACCGGAAAAGGCTACTACGGGATCCCCGATTCCCAGATACCCTATGCATCAAAGATAATAGCAGTCGCAGATACCTATGCGGCCATCACCATGCGAAGATCCTATAAGCCTCCGCGTGCCCATGAGGAAGCTCTAAAGATCATGAAGGAAGTTGCGGGAGAACAGCTTGATCAGGACCTTGTCGATATATTCTGCGAGATACCAAAGATCGATCTTGTCGCATGTGTTCCCGATACTGTAGAGGTATGAAATGAACAGGAAGATCATACTTATCACAGTAACGGCACTAATCGTGACCGCAGTCTTTGCTCTTTCAGTATACGGCCTTACACAGCTTTACTACTACAACAATCCTGAGGTTGAGATACATATCACAAAACTTAAAAGCGCCGAGATCGACAGGGTTACCATATCCTATAATGAACGAAGCAGATTCGGAATGAACCCGGCTAAGGAGATAGCCATCTTTGAATGCTCAGGCAGGCTAAGACAGGTCTATGAAAAGCTTGAGATAGGAATGGATGAACCAAGGTATTTAAAGGCCGAGGTATCAAAGCAGCCGGAAGCGGCAACGATCAGGCTTAACGGATACGGCACTAAGGATGGAATGAAACAGGAGATAGAAGAAGTCATCATCCTAAATGTCACCGTTACCGATGTGATCCTTGACTAGGCTATTCATCGATATAAAAAAATATTATAATGAAATAAATGAACTGACATACAGCTCATTTGATGATATTCAGGAAAAGAGGTGGAAACATGAACAATCAGCAACCCAGCATCGATATCGCTGCGATCATCAATGCGATAGATGATAACAAAGCCGTTGAGTTTTACGAGAAAAACAGCTCACAGGCAAAGGATATCCTTAAGGATGAAGCAAAGATGGAAGAGTTTATGGAAAACCTTAAGTCTACGCTTAAGAACGTTCCCACAAAGGATACAGCTCTTTCCTACATCCCGCTCATGATGTCTCTTGTAAGAAACTATGTTAAGAAGGAATATACCAAAGCCAACAAGGATTCAATGAGCCATATCGTTGTGGCCCTGCTTTACTTTGTCAGCGAACTCGATCTTATCCCGGATACCATTCCAAATGTGGGTTTTTCGGATGACATACTTGTTATCGCAGGATGCTTAAACCTTGTTAAAAAGGATATCGAGGATTACAGGGCATGGCTTAAGGATAACGGAGGAGAGGAGTTTAACTACATCCCCGATTACGACAACATAGCCGATGCCGCAAAGGACTACAGCAAATTTACGGATGCTTTCTTCAAGGGAAAGAAACCTGCAAAGAAATAAATAGATCAAATAAGACCATAAGCGTGGCTGCAGATATGCAGTCACGTTTTTTTAACCTCTTTTAACCATTTTTCTATGAATTGACATCCTTATAGATTATAATGAAACTAGCTGTTGCATGAAAGGAAAAGAAATGATCATATACGACGCAAGAAAGATCAAAGCCTATGAGTACCTTGAGACACTGTGTGAATTCTGTGGCAGGGACGATGAGTTTAAGGAAAGCCTGTGGGAAGAGCTCATCCTTGATGTTGAGCTGATGGGCGAGTTCATGTACTACCTGGATAATCACAGCATCTTAGACTCAATGAGATTTAAAGGATACGGCTTAACCGATCTATACTTTTTTAACATGCGTAAAACAGAAGTAAGACAGGATATCGGAAAAAACTATGCCGATAGCGATAAGGAAGCCATGGTCCTTGATACATTCATGCTGATGGCCGCATTTAAAAAGGACCCGGACAGATATATAAAAAAGCTAAACGACAGCCTCGGGATGGACATGTGATGATAAAACAAAGAGGTAATCTGATATATCTGAAGGACAGCGATATAAATGACGCAGAGTCCTTTATAAGAAAAGCGCTTGATCATGAACAGATACTTAAATGGGCATATATCCTTCATGACAAGGACTGCTATAACGAGCATGACTTAGAATCCAGAAGATACGGAGCTCAGTACTGCTGGGCTGACGGATTTGAGGGCATGGAAAAATATTCCTCAATGGATGAATACATTAAGGAGCAGATGAACATGCCGCCACATATCGGGGATAAGAAGGATGACATGTGGGTAGTGTTTTGCATCACTGATAAGGAATGCAAAAAAGACACCGTTGCAGGCTGGTTTAACAAGCTTGGCTGCGAGATACAAAGAAGTCTTGATGAAACGACCATACCTGATCAGATAAAGAACCTTACCCAGGAGGATAACGGATCAAGACTCATGGAAAAACATCTCTATACTGATGATGAAGTAAAGGCAAACTTTGATTTCCGCGCATACATAAACGATCCTCCGAAAGTAAACAAAAGATTTAAGAAACTAAAAGACATCTTCATACCGGGATATCTTTCAGAATGAAAACAAAGGATGAAAAAAATGAAAAGAATAACTTTAACGATTGTCTTAACCGTACTGATAATGATGACAGCCTGCGGCAAGAGCCGTCCCGATGACTGGCTTACCAAAAACGGCCTTGAGATAAGCAAAAAAAGCTCTGTAAAGAGCTTTACGAGTGCCACATATTATCAGGATATGAAAGACGAGTCCAAAAGCTATACAAACGGCGAAGTCGATATACCCGTAAAGGTGACAATAGAAGAGACAAAGGAAGACTGTGAAGAGGGACGCAAAAAGGTGATACTGACTACGAGTATGGATCTATCCGTATCCGGAGAGGATCAGCTTGTATGGTATGTCGGCGCTTTTGACAGATATACGGGTACTGAGTTTTACAGCCCCACACAGACAAAGAGAAGCTATGTGCTCACGATCTCAACAGATAAGGGTGACTATGACATAGAGGCAAAACTCGGAGGCAAGATAGATGACATGATCTTTAACCGTACGATAACCGTGGACTGCCCCGAGGATTATGACGGAGCTGTCTTTGAGATAGGATACGGTTCTATTGAACAGTTAAACGAGTATGAGACCTCCGAAGTCAGGGAAAGGAGTCACACGATAGA
>JAEEUS010000128.1 GCA_016290615.1 Lachnospiraceae bacterium
AACATAAGTAAATAAGAAGCATTAAGGTGTCAGCATTATAATAGCGCACTGCAATAATACAGTAAAATTAAGTCTGATCACGCTTGTCGCAGCCATAGCAGCCGGAAACTGCGCAGTGGTAAAGTGTTCAAAAAAATGCATCAATACAGCAAGAGTGGTGACCAGTATAATCAACAGCACTTTTGACAAGAGATATGTATATGCCATAGAAGATGCTCTGTCTTATGATGAGATTCTTTCTCAGGACTATGACCATATCTTTTTTACGGGCAGTGAAAGAGTGGGAAGGACAGTCATGCGTTCTGCGGCATCAAGACTAATCCCCGTCACATTGGAGCTGGGAGGTAAGAGTCCCTGTATCATAGGTCCCGATGCGGATATAGATCTGGCTGCCAAAAAGATTATGTGGGGCAAGATATTAAATGCTGGACAGACATGTGTCGCACCCGACTACGTTGTTATTCCGGCACCGCTTAAAGAGGAATTCTTGGTAAAAGCCAGAGAGCATTCTAATGAGATGGTCAGGGATCCGTTCAATAATGAGAATTATCCCAAAATAGTAAACATGCATCATTTCATGAGACTTACAAAGTTCATCATGGGTTAAAAAGAGCTGCTTGGAGGAAGATTTGATGATAAACAGCTTAAGATAGAGCCTACACTTTTTCCGAATGAGACATTTGACAGTGAGATTATGAAGGAAGAGATATTCGGTCCTCTTCTTCCGATCATATCCTATACGGATGTTTATGAAGCACTCGATACGATAAGCCGAAGGCCAAAACCGCTGGCATGTTATATATTCTCCGGAAACCGGGAATTTGTTGACAGTACAGTTGAGAGACTTGCATTTGGAAGCTGTTGTGTCAATGAAGTGATAGTACATATGGGTAATCCGCGACTGCCTTTTGGAGGAGTCGGAGCCAGTGGTATGGGTAAATATCACGGGAAAGCTTCTTTTGATACATTTTCAAATACAAAGAGTGTAATGATCAACAGAGCAGGTACGGATCTTGATATGAAGTACCCGCCATATACTGACGAAAAATACGAACGCGTCAAAAAATTTCTAAAATAGCCTTACTTCATCTCTCAATTTCTGTTAAAATGGTTATATATGGGCAAATGTTTTACAATTCTACAGAAAGGGAGAGACATGTTTGATATTGGTGAATATGTTGTTTACGGTAACAAGGGTGTTTGCAAAGTCAATAAGATCGGACCAATTGATATACCGGGCATGTCTTCAGACCGACAGTATTATACCCTTTCGCAGGTGTTTACACGGGGAAGTACGATCTTCACTCCTGTAGACAATGACAAGAGTGTCTTAAGGAAGGTTCTTTCATCAAAAGAGGCCAAGGCTCTTATAGATGAAGCAACAACCATGAAGCCTGTATGGATACAGAATGATAAAGAGAGAGAGCAAAAGTTTACCGAGACCCTCAGATCTGCCGATACGAGATCGCTATTTGAGATGATAATCTCTTTGTATCAAAGGAAAGAACGGCGATTGGCGGACGGCAAAAAAGCCACAAGCACGGATGAAAGATATTTCCATGCGGCAGAGGATATCCTATTGGGGGAACTGGGAATATCGCTCGGTATGGGTAAGGACGAAGTAAAAGACTTGATCATCAGGGAATTTGATACCGTAAGATAAAAGAGATGGCTGAGGCCATCTTTTTTATTGAACTGGCGTATGATAGAATGAAGAAGATGTTTTAGTTATATCAAAACATCTATTACAGTAAATCTCAGGGAGGTTAAAAGGGAAATGAGTGTTTTGGTGGAATGCCGAAATCTGAGCAAAGTTTATCCCGGTGGAAAGACGGCTGTATCCGATCTGAATCTTACGATCGAAAGCGGCAGGATAATCGGTCTGCTCGGACCTAACGGCAGTGGAAAGACAACTATTATCAAGATGATGAACGGTCTTTTAAGACCGACAAGCGGACAGGTACTTATTAACGGAAATGAGCCGGGACCGGAGTCCAAAAAAGATATATCTTATCTTCCGGAACGTACATATCTTGAAGCACAAAAGACCGTAGCGGATATAATAAATATGTTTTCAGATTTTTATGCTGATTTCAGGCCTGAAAGAGCCAGACAGATGCTTGCTGCATTAAATATCGATGATAAGGCAAGATTAAAGACTCTGTCAAAAGGAACCAAGGAGAAAGTCCAGCTTATACTTGTCATGAGCAGGGATGCCCGTCTGTATGTGCTTGATGAGCCGATCGCGGGCGTTGATCCGGCTACCAGAGACTACATTATTCGTACGATCATTAACAATTATAACAAGGAAGCTTCAGTTCTTATCTGTACACATCTGATCTCTGATATCGAGGAAATACTTGATGATGTCATCTTCCTTAAAGACGGTCATATTGTTCTTCAGAGCACAGCCGCAGCGATCCGTGAAGAACATGGGGAGACTGTTGATAAATATTTCAGGGAGGTGTTCGCATGTTAGGAAAGTTATTTAAACATGAATGGCAGGACTCCTGGTTGATCATGACCATATTAAACGGATCTGTTCTTTTGCTTTCTATAATAGGATCCCGTTCCGTACAGAGATACTTTGAGATCCTCGATGATATGGATATGGGCGGATTTATATATTCAATTTATATACTGCTGTATGTATTTGGCGTTATTGCTCTGACACTGGCTGCAACATTCTATTTTTATGTAAGATTCTACAAGAATATGTATACCGATCAGGGATATCTGATGCATACACTTCCGGTGAATCATAATGAACTTATAATATCAAAGCTTCTGGTGGCCCTTATCTGGCGAGTTATAAGCTTTCTGGTTATATTTGTCGGTGTATTTAAGGTGTCATTTGAGATAGATGATATCCTTGAAATAATCGATAATATTGATCTTGTGGTTTCTGATGTGGTTTTGATGATAATACTTCTTCTGGGATCGGCTCTGTATTCCATTCTTGTTGGATATGTATCAATCAGCATAGGTCAGTTTTCGTCAAAGAATAAAGTACTTGCATCTATCGGAGCTTATTTCGGTATAAAGGTAGTAGCCAGGATACTTCGCAGTTTTCTGACGTTTATAAATTTATTTACCTTTAAAGAGATGATCGAAAAATTCAATGATTTTGATGATCCGTCCACAAGAGCATCTTTTATGCTGATTTTAATAGTAATAATATATATTGCTTGCGCTCTGTATTATTTCATAACCCAGTGGATCATGAAAAACAGACTGAATCTGGAGTGATTATATGAAAGTTGAACTCAAACAGGCAGATTCATATGACGATGAAGGCGCTGTGATCAAAGCGGTAAGCGTAACCGACGATATACGCAATGCCATAGACATATTGAAGAATAACGGTTTCAGCATCCCGGCAATCTTAGATAATACTACTGTCATGATCAAAGCAGGGAGCATATACTATATTGAGTCGGTTGACAAGAGGACATATGTATATACAAAGGATGGCTGCTTTGAGACAAAATACAGGTTATATGAGCTTGAAGATATCTTAGGTATCAATTTCTTTCGCTGTTCAAAGGCTA
>JAEEUS010000052.1 GCA_016290615.1 Lachnospiraceae bacterium
AGAGCTGTTTTTAATTCCTCAAATTTCGAATTAATTGCTGAAATCATTGTTTCTTTATCCATGTTGTGTTCCTAACATTCGTATTCCATCGTCTATATAATTCCGATATAAAAAACTATATTTTTGTATATTCCGCTCCCGTCTCTGTCCACTGCGGAATAATTTGCTGTCCAAGAAGCCTTATTGAACTCTCTCCATAGAATTGAAGGATCGTAGGAATTCCTTCAACAAAGAATTCATCCTGTGATTTGGGTGACAGATGTCTTTGTACACCCTCCGGATCTTTCATCACATTATCCTGAATCGTGAAAGAGAACCCATGCTCTGCATTTACGAAAGTTCCTTCCATTGCATTATATGCCGGTATCTCTACGCGATGGATCTCAATAAGTCCCAACATCTCATCCTCGTAGGCTTTCCAATTGTTTTCAGAAATCTCAATCCTTCGTTTGTCAAACTTCAGAGTCTCAAATAAACTCTCGGCTGATGTCGCATAATCCTTTAAGAAATCATGGAATGCCGTAACATCCTTTTGTTTACTTTGGTAATACGGTTCATTTTTATCCCGCTCCCATGTGGACACCAGATCTTGCTCTCCGCGTTGCTCCTTAAGAAATTCAATGGAATCCTCTGTATGTTTACGATACAAATAAATGAGCAAAGGATTTAGCGGTTCTATGCGCTCTGCGATATTCCGCACGAATGCCTCAAGCCTTTCATAAGGTGCGACCTTCAGTAGATATGTAAAAATCTGATACTGAAACAAACTGCTATCTAAGATAAAGATCATATCTTCATCTTGCACGGCATTCCTTGCAAATGCTTCCCATTTTTCCAATGCCTGAAGTTCATAACGATCCAGTGTGCCCGGGAAAGCATCATATCGCAGAAGTTCCTGATACCACGCCTGCTTTTGAGCGTCCTCCCGCCTTCTGCCAATGGTCTCCTGATCAATTCCCACGGTAGTTTTCCGGATCTCTGCCACCTCATCAAGAAGCGCTGCCACTTCCGAATATTTCATTTTGAAGTTTTGGTACTCTTCCCTGGTCATACAGCTTTCCGTGAAAAACAAGACCGGATGGGGTTGAGAAACCTCATGAATCCAGTGAACCTTTTTACCATTGCGCATAAGTTGTTCATAAAGTTTAAAAGAATTTGTCGATTTACCCGTTCCGGGGAGTCCCTCCAACATTATTAATCTATTTCTCATTTTTATCTCCACGAATCACGATTTGTCCTTCTAAAGTTATCATGAAAAAAAACTACATGATCAATTCAGATAAAGAATGTATCTTCAAATACGGTGTGTCAACATCTGATGAAGGATTTGCTGCGATCAAGATCGGTGTAATCCCTACTGATGCGGCACCTTCAAGATTCACGGGACTGTCATCAATAAACACGGTTTCTTTTGCATTACATCCGCATTTTTGAAGCGCATCAAGATACATCCGTCTGTCGGGCTTGAAAACACCCAGTTTAAAACTATATGTGGCAAAAGAAAAGTACTGTTTTACACCCAAAGTCCTGAGCTGATTATCAATACTAGGCCATGTGTCAGAGATAATTCCTAAACGAAATGTCCCGGAAAGGCTCTGAAGTACTTGTTTTACATCCGGATAAATCACGTAATTATCCATATTAATTGCACGATCTTCAGCCACAGTCTCTATCTCATCAGATGTCATTCCGAGTTTCAATTCATCTGATATGATCTTATAATATTGATACAGATTTGCGATTTCTTCCTTCTCATCCCGGATAAAATGATTCTTCTCAAGGTATGTCATCCCAACATTTCTTGCCTGTCGGATCTGATCTTCTGCACAGCCTTTTATCCTCTCGCCTGCTACTTCATTGAATTTACAAGTAAACATCCAATCTCCCGAAGCAGGATAATCAATCGTATATCCAACATCAAAAAATATCACTTTCTTTCCTACCAATACTTTATTCATATACTAATTTCCAATCTGATCACTACACCGTTCATATCATCTAATTCGTGGTCAATTAAACTGAAATTCAATGCACCACTTTTTTCAAAATACACTCTCTAAAAGTTTTTATATCGCATAGAAATATATTGAGCCTTAAATCCAAGACTTTTCCAAAACTTAAGACCGGTCTCATTATTCGGCAGTACATCCACATCTATCTCAGTGGTATTGAGATTATCTAACAACATACAAAATGCCTGCTTGCCATAATGCTTACGCCTGTACTCTCTGTCTATATAAAACTGCCGCAGATATAATGGGGAAGACGTATGTTTTATCAATGCATATCCTATCGCAATCCCATCTTCCGCGAAAATATATGCATTATAATCGCTACTGAGAAATCCTCGCATTCTGTCTGCCAGTTCTTCAACGTTCATAGGATTATTACTTCCCTCATCTTCAATCAGATGCTTATTCATTAATGCCAAAGATGATATATCTTCCATTGAGCAACTTATAATTCGCATATTATACCGATGTCCCCATTTCTATCAATTTTTCGTCCAAATCATAAAATCGTATGACTTTCTATCCCCAACTGTGAGTCGTAAGTTTGTTGACATATTTCACTTCGGATAAAGCCTTTCTAAAAATCATATCCGTCTCATCTCCCAAAATCTTTACTTATTTCATCATGTAGAGCCCAAGCGGATGGTATGTCCTCAATCTCGCCATGAATACATACTCTACCCTCGTCCGGACATTTTGCATCAAATGCTTTTGCTCGACTATCTCCATAATCAAGTGAAGCTCCATTCTGTAACGCATAGACCGAAGGGTAAATGTAATTCCAAAGTTCATGGCATAAAGGAGGACACAAGTCCTCTACTATAAACTCTTGGCCTTTCTTGAAATACCCACATCTACATTTACTTTCTGTAATTGTAAGTTTTACTTTTGGCATTGATATTTTCTCCTCAAATTCCGATTTGTCAGACTCATTAGACATGTCCATAACATCTCTTAGCCGTTATCCGGATAATCTGTCCCATAATTGTACTTCCACATAAGCATACTTGCCGAGTGATTCTTTGAGAAAAGCGTCAACCGAACCATTAAATGCCCCGATGCGTTCAAGCAGAATTTTCTTTGTAAGAACATTCGGTTCATTTCCGTGAATCATCAATGCACAGCTGTCTCCCAGTGTAAAGCTGACCTGATCATCAGGAATATCATCAAGATCAATAACAATCTTATCGCTGCTGTCAAACCATTCTTTAAGATATTCACACTCTAAAAGAGCAAATGAATAGGGATGCTGAAGCTTTGGATTTCCGCCTAACTCTATAAACTTATCGCGAACAAATGCATCTGCTTTCTTTCGGGCCGGATAATAATTCTCGAAGTCGGCAAAACGGCCGAAACTGGTAGTGTCCGGATGCGCATCAGAAAGCATCTTAGCTATATGAAACGCTTCCTGTTCAGGAAGAAGCATTATGTTTTTCCACGGGTCTGTTCCCGGATAATAGTAATGTGTAATAAATAGTTTATCCATAAATAAATTCATGCAAAAACATCTAAATCTCCTCGATTACAGATGTGCCTTCTTCACCCATTGTCCATTTCCATTTCTCGTAAAACCGGAGTTTCCCATTTTCCATCTTAGGTGTGGAATCACATGAACCTGACTTTAGTTCCCCATCAACATTTATATGCTGATAGTTAAAATGCAGATTGTGTTTCTCATCCATGGTTCCGATAAGGTATCCCTTAACTACGCTTCCACCTGAGTACTCTGCCCAGATTACATTTTCCTTTTGGTGATATCCGAAGACTGTCATATCAGATACTTCACCCGATTCGGAATTCTCAACTGCTGTAAAGAATCTTCCATCAACCGAAAACTCATCGTTATCATCGGAGAAGAAAGTCTTACCTTTCTCATAAGCTCTGGCTAAATTGCTATCCCAGTTATCTTTCCTTTGGGGCTTCTCTCTTGATGTGCTATCGAAAACGACAAACTCACCTTTCTTCACACGGTTAAGGAGCCTGTCTCTGAACATTATTCTCTTCATGCCATCGAGAAATCCAAAGTTTTCCAGTGTATCCATGGGATGCCCTGCCGAGCAAAGAATCATTCCCTTCTCAAGCATCTTCATGGTTTTCTCGCCATATGCAAATCCATATGACCATACTCTGTCAAACCAACCTACAAGTTTTGCCGGAGCTTCTGTCCAGAAAATAGGATAGATAAATACAATGGCATCGGATGAATTGATCTTCTCCTGCTCCTTAAGCACATCCTCTGCCACATCGGGAGTGTTTCTGTAATTCGCTTCCCTTAAGTACTCCTTCTCAGTTATGTCTGATTTGAAATCCATTGCATACAAGTCGGAAAGGATATACTCATTTCCGGAATCAGTAATGCCCTTAATAAATGCGTCCCTGATATTTCGTGTAAACGAATCCTCAGATGGATGACAATATACGATAAAAACCTTCATTTTTCTCCGCCTCCAACTTATACGTATTATCGCAAAACGTTATAAAGATTTTATCATAGCTATTTACTATTGCATACAGTAACATTAACCCTAAAATATAAAGAATTTATAAGGAAATAAAAAGGCCATGCTTTTGGCATGGCCAGGAGTAAATGGAAGGTAAAACTCCTTAATTATTTGTTTAATTTCTTCATGGGTTGTCCCCAAAGTTCCAGGTCTTCTCCCTTGTAGCTAAAGTAGCGGCCGCAAGTTGTCTTTACCGGAGCAATACCGGCCAGTTTCTCTGCATCACTCTTGTCTTTTGTAGCAAGGTTTTCATCCTGGAGAACATTTCTGATTTTACAAAGCATAACTTCTGAATCGTCCATGGGAATAAACTGCTTAACTTCCAGTTCGAAAATGACAGGTGAATTGTTGAGGATTGGAACCGAAAGGACAGCTCCCTTTCCTATATCCAAATCAATCTTCATCTTCTCCTCTTTGTATCCGCTGACGCAACCAAGATAGTCAGCTTGAGGCAGCATCTCTTCGGTAACCAGACACGCCGAGAACACTTTATCCCTGTGGATATTGTCAAGAGTCAGCTTCTTGCCACCTATACAGCACATAACGCCAAGCTCGGTATCCCACATGTAACTGAACCAGCAGAACAGACCGAAATCTGCCTTCCCGTTCTCATCATATGTGCCATACAGAAACAATGTCTGCGGGCAAAAATCATTATTTGGCTTCACACTAATTTTATTCACGTTTATACCCCCGTATAATAGTATTTTAGTCAGGAACTATTTCTTGTCTGCTTCGCGGACATTACTTAATACTCTCAGCAGGTAATTCTCAAGCTCTTCAACTTCTTTCTCTTCGAAGCCTTGGAAGTATATGTCTGTCATTTCCTCAGAGACTTTCTTATACTGCTCCTTACAGTCGCGTGCTTTGGGCCCGAGATAAATCTTAACAACACGCCTGTCCTCTTCGGATCTGACTCTTGATACCAGTTCTGCTTCTTCCATTCGATCAAGCATGCTTGTCAGAGTACTGTTTGCAAGGCCTGTCTTAACCGCAATTTCATTTGCGGACAAACCGTCCTTCTGCCAGAGGGCATCCAAGATTTTGCCCTGTGGACCATTGAAGGTATCCGCTCCTGATTCTGCCAAGAGCTTCTCAAATACTCTTCCGCCTATTAATCGAATTTGAGCAATGTAATCACCGCTTCGAGATATTTTCATATTACAGTTCCTTTCCATATAGAATATTACTATATAGAAATAAATTATGCAAGGTTTTTTTATCGCTTGCCCAATCAAGAATAATATCCTTATCATACTTATTAAGATTGTCAGGAAGCTCGGTCCTCTTGAAAAATCTGTGTTCCACTACTTCCTCCGGATCATTAGTAATGTCCCCTTCATATTCCTTCGTGATAAAAACGATGCCCGGTCCAAAGCATATATCTCCGTTAGGATATTCTATAATGCAATCCTTTCCTGAGAGCAATTTAAATAATTCAAGTTTGCCCAATGTCAAACCGGATTCCTCTTTGGCTTCCCTTCTGACAGTCTCCTCAAAGGTCTCTCCCATTTCCATGGCTCCACCAATGATAGCCCAGCACCCATTGTCACGCCTTTTCTGTAAAAGGATCTCGCCATTTTCATTTTCAATAATAACGCCGCATGCACAGGTCATTATCGGAGCATGTCCAACATACTTGCGCATTTCTTTGATATAACCCTCACTCATTTCTTTGAATCTACACTCCTTCTTTTAATTTACATAGCAAATGTCGTTGACTTATGATTATTTCATAATGTAGTATAGTCTCATCTGGCATAAAGGTGCCATATTAGGAGATGTTTATATGTTTGAAATTACTTTTTTGATGATGTTTATTTTAATTTCGGTTCTTTGGATTGCGACAAGATGCATTGTATTTTCTAAATCTAAAAAAATAGATATAAAAAGGGAAGCAAAACTTTTACTTGTATATATTTGTCTGATTGTCATAGCCAGATTTGTCTATTTTCCATTTCATCATGTTAATGGGCATATCGGAGTGCTTGAGTTTAATTGGTCGCGAATTATCCCATTTAAAATGAACTTAATTCCATTCACATTTGTCGTTGATAGATACGATGGCTGGCAGGTTAACATTATTGGAAATATAGCTATGTTTATACCTGTCGGTATAGTTTGGCCTGCTTGTTTCGATGAATTAAAAAAAATAAACAAAACAATTCTGGCAGGCGCCGGATTCACTTTGTTTATTGAGATTTCGCAGCTATTATTTTATGACAGATGTTCTGACATCGATGATATCATTTTAAATACTACAGGCGTCTGTATTGGTGCTTTAATCTATACAGCAGTACGCCGTACTCATCTTTCCCGTTCTCAGTAAATCCTATGGATTTCCAAAATCGAACCGAGTCTTCTTTCTCGCTGTTGATTTCATAATATGTTGCTCCGCCCTCTTTTGTGTATCGCTCCAATACCTCGAAGCACTTATGTCCAAGTCCTTTATTTCTATATTCCGGGAATACCCAAAAGTCCAGAATAAAGCACTTTCCATCCTCACTCGTATATGTATTGTACTGGGCAGCGCCTATCTTCCTTTCGCCACTAACAAAGTAAATCATATGATGCCTGTCTACTGCTCGTTCCATATGATTCCTTATAATCCCACGATACTCTTCTCCGGAAAAGTATTCTTTGTCTTCTTCATCACTTATAATTCCGTCATCAATAAGATATTTGAAATGAATATTCCAGAATTCATCAATTCTTTCAACGGGTATTTCTTCAACTAATATTTCACCGCACACCTTTTATACTCTCCTTATACAATTACAGCGCAGCACAATTATGCCGCGCTGTATAATACTTTAGTTAATAATATCAAAGTGCCATTACATATACCTGACAAGGATTCCATTCATCCCACAAAGTCGGGAACACTTCAAACTCTTTGAACCCAAGGGACAGATAAAAATGATTGGTAGCATCATAATCTTCGTATCGTCCCATTTGAACCGTCTTGACCTGCATAAATGAGTATCCTAGTCGCTTGGCCATTTCTTTTGCCCGTTCAAAAAGTTTCATTCCAACACCTTTTCTGTGATAGTCCTTCAGAACTCCCATAACACAAAGCTCAACGGTTTCTTTACCTGTCTCTTTAAGGCAAAGAAAACCTATTGGTTTTTCCGAATCATACGCTGCGAAGAATGGCTGAGCAGCACTTTCTTTTATGTACTGTTCCCTGGCTTCAGGAATTCCAAACCAATCAGGAAGAGCTTCAAGTATTGTCCTGGAAATCTGCTTTTTTTCTGCCACATCTTCTACGCAAATAATTCTTATGGAACCAGTACCCGGCTTCTCATTGTTATTCTCAAACCGATAAACCAAATTATAGCTGTCGGGAACATCATCATCAATGTAGCCGGTATCAACAAATCCCGCTTTTTCATAGACATGTATTGCCTGCACATCCTCCATTTTTACGCAGACTTCCACGCAATCATATTTCTGTTCCTTTTTAAGGCCTTCAAGGATGAGATTAAGCGCCTCAAATCCATATCCTTCGCCTTGGTAATTCTTGTCGATCATGAACTGCTGCAATTCATAGCATGCGGGTTCATCATTCATATCTCTCACCATAGCAAGTCCAATGGGCTTCTCATCAACAGCAATTCCAATAACTTTTGCTCTGGAATCGCGATATACATACCCTCTCGCTAAGATGCCGATATTGCTTGCCAGATAGTTTTTTTGACTTTCGTCAACGGATAGCCTGGCAAAATCCATCCAGTTCTCCTCACTTAATTCAATTAAGTTTACCATTTTTAATCCTCCGATTTTTTATTGGAGGGTCAAATCTCGTGGGCCCTCCACACACGATTTATCATCTTCATAATAAAAATCACTCCTTCCTGTCCTTTTCTTTATTTTCAAATCATATGATGCGTCATTTCGTAATCACTTGCACAATATGATCTGAGTAACCCATTAATTCAGCACGCTCTGCAGTTGCAATAAGGTACTGAATCCACTCAGCGTATGATTCGCCAGACATGGAGTTGACACTCTTACTGATAATCTGAGATATACCATCCTGGGCAAATCTGCATACTTTCTTGGCGTTATTTTCCAAACAAACAGCATCTATCAGTTCGTCTACTGAGCTGATTGTATCAAGAATCCTTGATGAACCGGTGTTATCCGTCACAAAAGCACTTTCACGATCATAACCTATAGTGGTTAGTTCACCCGCTGGATCTTCCGACATATACACCTCATGTATCAGTGGTGCATCTTGCAAACAGAAGGCGATAAACACAGGGGCTCCGGGTTTAGCAATCCTGAGTGCTTCTTTGCATGCTCGTTTTCGTTCATCAAAATCCTTTATACTATAAATTGGTCCCATAGCCAGGACTAAATCATATGCATTATCATTTAAGAAATTTAAATCCTTTGCATTTCCTTCAAACACCCTAATGTGATCATTCCCGAAAAATTCCTCTTTCATCTGCTTGACATACTCGGGTGTTAGTTCTACAGCATCAACTTTATAGCCTTCAGCAGCTAGCGCTTTTGTATATGTTCCGCCACCTGCTCCCACATCAGCAATATAATCCCCGTCTTTAAGATATTTATGCAAATAATGCATAGTCACTATAAATTCTGTCTCATTAGCCCTTGTATATGATAGCCGCTTTCCTTCCGAATATCCTGAATATTGCGCTATCACTTTCTTATCCTGCTCAGTCAATTCTTTACCCATGGTCTCAATTCCCTCGCTTTTCCTTTTCGGTTCTGATTTGCTCCATCATGTATTTCGCATAGTCTTTTGCGCTGCTCATATCATATGACAGGTCCGTTCCAATTGCATATTCCTCCAATGCATTATTCAACAGGGAATAATACACCTCAGGAATATTATCAAGTGCCCATTCACCGCCCTCTTTCTTGGAGAGGACAAGACCGTCTTTCAAATATGCAAGCACTCTGGCAAGATTCAAAATCAAATACATCGGATTATCAGTAATTTCTTCTTCTGCGTCAGCAATATCATTCCAAATAGAATCTATGTAATCCTGTACCGAAACATCAGCAAAAGTATCTTTAATCGATGAACCATATAGGCACTTGCCCCTATGGTTTATGATTGTAAAATGTGCTGCAAGATCTCTATCTTCGCCCTTCATTTTGGAAACATAATCATCGGGGTCATTTTTGTACCAGTCAATATGACCAACTGAAAAATGAAGTTCAAATGGAGTCGGATAAACAAAAGGGTTGCAATAGTTTTGTTTTACAATACTCATTTCAATTCCCTTTGCCGGTCCATTTTGATTCAATTCCACCACCATATCCATAAAAGATTTTTTAACAGCATCCGGCATGGAATTCTTCACTACAACAATCAGATCAATATCGCTCTTTGCCGGATTATAGCATCCCATAACAGCGGATCCATGCAGATATATTCCTACCAGATTATCCTGTAAGATTTCTTTTGACTTTTCAACAAAACTGTTTATAACTGTATCCATTTATCGTCCGTGCAGATTTGCTTCTGCTCTCCGTCCTTAATACTGTACGCTTACCCATAAAGCTTCTCAGCTCCATTGTCTGTTTCTCCCCCTTATCAGTTCTTTTTCCAATCAAGAATGGTCTTCTGTAATCTTAACTGCATCAGTTTCTACCCATGCAGGTCTGAATCCGCTTTTAATGGCAATGTTTTGTGACATGATATTAGCTGCTGCAGTTCCGTAAAAAGGTGTATCGCCCATCTCAATGATCTTGTTCTTTAATAGTGTCACCAGGTAAGTGCCAATTCCTCTTGACCTGTATTCAGGAAGCACATCAATTCCAACCTGCTGCCAGTGCGGCGCATCCTCCGAGCAACCTGCCATTCCCATAATAATATCTCCATCGGTAGCAATGACTACGATCCTGTCAGGCCGTACCGGGCAAGGCTCTGGATATGCAATCGCATTGGGAAAGCGCGGATCTCCGTAGAACTGCTTTATTTCACTATCATAAAGCCACTTCACCTGAAAACGTTCTGGTACGGTTACATCAAGGCAGGGCAAAAACATATGATGTGTAGAATTCATCTGATAACCATACTGTTTCAGCTCTTCGTTTAGCTTTAGAAGATTATCAAGTTCAAACAGTCTATGCCCCTCCACATCTTTGATAAAACCGTGCAAGAACTCATGCAAGCATTCATTAGCCATGATCACTGTGCTTGCTCCAAGTGTCGCCATTTGCAAAAAAGGCATATCCGGGCTGTAGCTTCTTCTGCCATCATTCCATTCTGATTTTGTGATGATGATCTCACCCTTCTTCAAATCTTCCGGAGTACAGTTATAATCAATAGCTATCTGCTTAAAAAGCTTTTCATAATATTTTTTAAACATCTTTTATCATCCTTGCTTATCTTTTTCACTTATGATTTTTTGCAAATTCATATACCTTCTCAGACCATGCCCAAATATTGGTGCAGTCGTTTTCTATGTAAAATACTCTATCTTTTAAATTAGCTGGAATGTATGATTCTAGTATATTTCTTTTATCTAATGGAATAATAATTGTGTGAACCCAATCTGACAAAACCACTTCGTCTTTGACCTTTAGCGGCAAGACGCCCTCGAAAGTGGCATTAGGATGTTTTACGATTTTATCATATTTGAAGAAAAATCTCACTCCCGGAGTAAAATTTTCGCTCAAATCTTCATCAGTTGGAAAGTGCTTCAGTTTTCTCTCCATGACCAGTCTGTCCCCGGCCTGACAATTCCCCCATGCAAACATTACATAATCAAAATAGTCTTCCGGATCATTTGCTGCATTTCTGCTTTCTGCCTTTAATACAGATGCCGGAACACCTCTCCATTTAGTAGGTGCTCTAAGCGCTCCGCACTCGAAAATACTGATTGCATTTTCAATAGGAGCAGTATGGCATATGAAATCTGTCATGCAGCCTTTATACTTAGGACAGGCTACGCATTCTGCGATCTTATCAGGAACTGCAACACGCTGTCCAAAGTCATAAAGCTTCCTATAATCGTCAATTGCATTTATGATCTTTATATCCGCTTCAATTTGGCAGTCTCTGCCATTGTCACGTTCGTAGCGTTCAAAATCCAGTATTGTCTGAATTTCCCATTTTGAAATGTCAGGATATGATGACAATTTTTTATAAAAAACTCCGTCCCAACATTCAGTGCAATCGAAATCGCCTATTTTAATCAACATGTATGATCCCCAATTTTTCTACCATTGTTTCGTTGTTCTATAAAAATTATTTTTAAGATATATATGATTGTCCCTTGAATTATGAGACATTTAGAAAAAACAGATTTCTAATTAGCGATTATAATAAAATATGCTTATACTCTTCTAACAAATCATGTGAATACTCTTTTTTTATATCAGACTCTCTGACAATCTTCCAAAGAGCTGCAGCAGCTTTCAGCCTCTCATTGAATATACCGGTCGCTTTAAGCCCATGAGCCTTGCAAATCTTGATAAGTTCGTCTCTATACCAATAGTATTTGCAAAATTCTGTGTAGTCTTTTATGTTGTTAAATTCAGGTCGTTGCACTATTTTAAATCCGTCCATATGTTTGCTATAAGTAAAGTTATTATTTGATTCCTCGAACGATCATTGTCAATGAAATAGAAGTATCCCATTGTTTTATTCCCTCGTGATACAAACGAAGTCTCTCATCATACTTAGCATTGACAGCATCAATCACTTTTTCGTCAGCTTCATGATGTGAAGATTTGATTGCCTCTAAATCGTTATGCCTTTGTGATTCAATCATGGCTTCTGCCATCTGTGTTGAATATTTAGGTGCATCCGGAGTAAGATCTATGACTGCATATCCAGTCGTAACTTCTGAAAAACCATTTTGTTCCATCGACGCTGGTAATTCTGCTTCAGACATAGGATATTTACAAATACCATACTTTTCAAATTCGTACTCGGACTGAGGAAGGCTTTCCCAAAACTCTTTTTCTTCTACGGTCATTTCTAAACATGGTGCCTGACAATTCAATCCTTTTCTGGCAGAAAGACACAAACATATACCACCTTGCTTTAATACCCTTCTTTGTTCACCCCAAAATGCAATTGGTTCCACATGTTCCTGAACCGTATTGGAAATAGTTATATCAAAAGAATTATCCGCAAAAGGAAGATTTGTAGCATCACCTTCCATAAAGGTGACTCCCGATATATTATTCTGAGCAAAAGAAATAAAGTTGCTATCTCTGTCAATCGCAGTAATTTCTGCCTTCGGAAACCATCTGTGAAGTGCCTCTGCAAGCGCTCCAGGCCCGCCACCTATCTCGAGAATTTTAAGATTTACGTTAGAATCCAACTTAAATACCTTGTTATATTGTTCAAAGAAAACATCATCAAATCTAAGTTTTCTACTTAAATACAAGGTCATTATCCCTTGCACATATTCTGACCATATATTGTTCATTTCTGATCTGCACACAACCTTTCTTCTAATATTGCGAATTATAAAAAAGATGTAAATCATCGGTTTTCCAAGCATACCATATAATGATAACATACTACAAATTAATTCATGGCGATTTATCTAGTTTTTATCGTACCTTAACGTGACTTTGATATGCTTCGCAATGGCATAGACATCAAATCATCTGCCTGGACAAAAAAGATGATTTCCTGTCTTGCGTTATTTTCTGATATTGTTTTAATATATAAATCATGAAATTAAGAAAGGTGGTAACACACATGGTTATGTTCTTAAAGTTAAGAAATATCTAATAGCATGAAACTTATAGAATAGTTTCATGCTTCGATCAACTCGAAACGAAAACTATTTTTATAAGGAGAATCCAAATGATATTTCAAGACAATATAATTAAAGAGTATTTACGCAACGTTTATTTTATTTCAGGCACTGCTTGCGGCGGCAAGACAACAGTTACTAAGGCGCTCAGTGAAAAATACGGCATTCCCGTATATATTATTGATGATCAGTTCACAGTTCATCAGCTTATGTCAGACAAAGAACATCAGCCCTCTATGAATACCCGATTCAGAGATGCAGATGAGTTCTTTGGAAGAAGCGTAGAAGAATACAAAAACTGGCTTTTGGGAAATAAGAGAGAGCAGCTCGACTATGTACTGCTTGATCTTATCAAGCTTTCGAGAGATCAGATCATTTTGTGCGATCTCCACATCGTTGTAGAAGAAGCTGACATAATTACAGATCCTTCCAGAATTGCTTTCATGATTTCCAAGCCTGAGAATATTGTGGATACATATTGTAACCGTCCGGATCACAAACCGTTCAGCGATTTCATCCACAGTGCAACTGATTACGAAAAAGCCAAGGCAACCTGCGAGCAGACTTTGACTGAACTAAACATTGAAGCATACAACTATATCAAGCAGAGCGATTACTTCTGGGTTGAGCGTGATAATAGCAGAAGTGTTGAAGATACTGCTGCTTTAGTTGCGAATCATTTCGGATGGCGTCTGCTGGATGATCTGTCTATCGAAAAGGTCGATAAAGGAACCGATCTTGCAAATGAACTCCTGTCTTTTATAGAGAACTGTTCATGGACTGAAGCCAAAGATCACATTGCAGACCTTGTAAGGAACTGGGAATTTACCGATTGGGAGACAATGTTTGTTGCAAAGAGCGAGGGCAAAATAATCGGAATGGCATCCGCCATGAAAGAGGATTATTATCCCCTGCCTGATATTTATCCTTGGATATCCTGTGTATTTGTATCCGAAGAATACCGCGGACAAAGGATCAGCGGAAAGCTGATCGATCATGCAAATGAGTATCTGAAAGAGCATGGATTTAGAAAAAGCTATATCCCTGCACCTGTAGAAAATGTTGGATTGTATGAGCACTACGGATATTCGTTTGTAAAAGAGATCACTAATTACGGCGGCGGTGATGATCTTCTGTATTCAAAAGATATTTAATAATTCTTTTTACAAAATAAGGATGTGCATTTTAAAAGGATCGGAATAAAATCCGATCCTTTTCTATATTCATCTCCCAACTGTGTATTTTTCTTCTGCAACTACCTCAAAAGGCTCTTTCTTGAAATTGAAGCAACTGACGGCATTGCAAGCGGATAACATATTTTCCAGCCTCTTTTTGGTCAAAGGAAATGTTACCAGGTCCAGCGCTTCATCTCTGCGAACCCATTTTAGATCCAGGCTTTCATCACTTGTGACAAAGTCTCCGCCTGTGTATTTGCAGGAAAAATCTATATTAACTATGTCTTTCTGAATGTTTTTACATACTCCTATGAAGCCGGTAATTTCAACGTCTACGCCGGTTTCTTCTTTTACTTCTCTGATCAGTGCATCCTGAAGTGTTTCACCTGGCTCAACCATTCCGCCGGGATATTCCCATCCTCTAGTGGGACTTTTTAGTAAAAGAATCTCGTCCTTGTCATTGCATACAAGACCTGCTACAGAAACAAAATGTGTATATTCCACTTTTCGGCCTCCTAATTTTCTTTGAGCTTTGCGATAAATTCCATCATTTCTATTTCTGTTTTTTCCGGATATGGAAATCCGCAGCTATCTGCAACCATATTCCCAGCTTTATTCCAAAGCGTCGCCACCGCATTAAATGCGCTCCAGATCTGATCATAGTCAGCGCTCGGATAAGTCTTTTTGTAAAGAGCAAAAAGCTCGTCCTCAAGTAATTCTTCAAACTTACTATCTAAAACGCCCATATCTACAGGCTTACCTGATTCCAGGTATATATGCCATCTAAGCATTTTATTTAGAAGATCCCTGACTGCTACGTTAAGATAAAACATTGCGGATGGAAGCTCTTTTCTCAAAGTATACTCAGCAAATGTTTTCATCACCCACCAGAATTCATTGCAGGTATTATCGAATATCTCTTTAGTTGGCGTATCTGCAAATATAGTCTGTGTTTCCTCAAGGCGCTCTATTTCAGGAAGTATATTATCTTTGTCCAGAATTTTTTGATAAGTATCACCTATCCAAACATTTTCATAAGAGTTTTCTCTATTGAACCTGCTAAGGAATGTATCTTTGTCCATGGTGTTAATGACAAGAGTAATTCCGTCCTCAAATACCATCAGATGAGCTTTGGCACCTGGAAACATCTCCGGATAGTTCTTATCACCTCTGTATAGCAAGACTCTTTTCCCAAAGCATGTTTCGAAAGTTTTGTCATCATCGTATTTTTCAATATCATCTACGATGAAACAAAACTGATATGAAAATAAATACTTCCTGATCGGAAGTAAATCTGTTCTGATGACTGCTCTGACAGCGTCATCTTCTCTTGCTATATCTAAAACAATATCTAGTATTTCTTTTTCTGTTCTCATATGTTACCTCTCTGATATAAATAGCCATAAATGAGGCTTTTTGCAATTTCTAATGCATCCCACCTAATATTTCATATCCAGCAAATTCATCACCAACTTAACCATGATATCCAACAGATATAATCACATCAAGCGCATAAAACTGAACCGGCCTATCTGCATTTGCAATGTGCATTTTTTTCACATTGCTCTCTTTATCCAATTCACCTTCTTTGAAAACATTGTTCACATGACGCGTTATAACTGTTCTATAGTAAAAAAGAGCCGGGAGCAAATGCTCTCAGCTCTTGATAATACTGGATTTCCATACACTTGTAAATCACTTGGAACTACTCACCAGTTACTCCATCTCAATAGTTCCCGGCGGCTTAGAAGTAAGATCATACATTACTCTGTTAACGCCCTTAACTTCGTTGATGATACGAGTCATGCATATCTGAAGTACATTCCACGGGATCTCGGCAGCTTCTGCTGTCATGAAGTCAGATGTTATAACTCCGCGAAGAGCGATAGCATAATCATATGTACGCTCATCTCCCATAACACCTACGCTACGCATGTTGGTAAGTGCAGCAAAGAACTGTCCCTTGCCCATGTCTATGCCTGCCTTCTCAAGCTCTGAGCGGTAGATATAGTCAGCATCCTGGACGATTCTAACCTTCTCAGGAGTAACTTCTCCGATGATTCTGATTCCAAGTCCGGGACCCGGGAATGGCTGACGGAATACGAGTTTTTCAGGTATTCCAAGTTCAAGACCGACCTGTCTTACTTCATCCTTGAAGAGCATTCTAAGAGGCTCGACGATCTCTTTGAAATCTACATGATCAGGAAGTCCGCCTACATTGTGGTGTGACTTGATAGTAGCACCCTTGCCGATTCCGGACTCTACTACGTCAGGATATATAGTTCCCTGAGCCAGGAAATCAACTGCTCCTATCTTCTTAGCTTCCTTCTCGAATACATTTATGAATTCTGCACCGATTATCTTACGCTTGGTCTCAGGATCTGTCTGGCCTGCAAGCTTCTCATAGAAATAATCCTGTGCATTGACTCTGATAAAGTTAAGTTCATAAGGGCCTTCCGGACCAAATACAGCCTCAACCTCATCGCCTTCGTCCTTACGAAGAAGCCCATGATCTACGAATACACATGTAAGCTGCTTGCCGATAGCTTTGGACAGAAGAACTGCACATACAGAAGAATCAACTCCGCCTGAAAGTGCGCACAGAACCTTACCATCGCCAATCTTATCTCTAAGCTCCTTAACTGTTGTCTCAACAAATGAAGACATCTTCCAATCGCCAGAGCATCCGCATACATTACGAACGAAGCTACTGATCATCTTGGTTCCCTGAGGTGTATGAAGTACTTCAGGATGGAACTGTACTGCGTAAAGCTTCTTAACAGCATTCTCCATAGCTGCAACTGGGCAGTTTCTGGTGTGACCTGTGATCATAAATCCTTCCGGAGCCTTAGCAATA
>JAEEUS010000129.1 GCA_016290615.1 Lachnospiraceae bacterium
ACAGCAAATAATCTCTGAAGCTTGAACGGACCATTGTAGACCGCCTGCGCACTCTGAAGTATACCCGAAAATTCAGGATAATTGCCTTCATAGCTTTCGAAAATTAGATCTGGCAAACCGTTTATGAACTGACTCTCCTCATGTTGATTTACCATAACAGCGATACATAGCCCTTTATCAAGGTCAAATCGAAGAGTTGATGAACACCCTACAGTACCGCCTTCGTGACCTATAACAGTCCCGCTATAACATGGATACTGCCAGAAGCCGTGATAATTTGAGCCTATATCTGTATCACCATAGAAATTTGAAGGCGACAGCATCTCTGCCCTGGTTTCCTTATTTTCAAACAAAGGAGAATCATCACTTAGAAGGGCTTGTGCAAACTTCTGCATATCAGTCATAGTTGACATACATGCTCCCACAGGATAACAGTAGCAGTAATATGCGCCACAAGATAGAATCTCTCCACTAAGATCTGCAGAATACGTCTTCAGTTCTTTGCGCTTTTCACATACCCATTCGTTATCAGAAGCATCGGGCATGATGGATGTATGATCCATTCCCAGAGGTTCATATATATTCTCCTTTACATATACCTCATAAGGCTGACCGCTCACCCGGCTGACAATAAATGCTGCAAGTGTTGTTCCCCAGTTACTGTATGAAGTAACAGTTCCGGGTTCAAATTGCTGTTCGGGTTCTGTAGTCTTAAGCCATTCTTCTATGGACATGAGTTGATCGGTCGATCCTGCCCATATAAACGGAACTTCATCAAAACCCGCCTGATGATTCATAAGATTTGTCATGGTAATAGGTGTTTCGTATCTGAGTTTGGTCAGGAATCCGTCAGGAAGATATGTACGAATATCCGCGTTAAGATCTATCAGGTTCTTTTCTTTAAGCTGCATCACACATACCCACACCTGTAATTTTGATATAGATCCCCATTCCATGACTGTCTCGTCATCAACCGCCACATTGTTTTCCATATCAGCGAAGCCGTAATAACCGGTGTAGATAATATTCTCGCTGTCCATTACGGATACAGCCATTCCTGCCATCGTCTCTCCGTGTTCATCAACGTAAGCATCAATGAGGTTGCCGACATCAGACTCAGAGGCCAATACATTTACAGGATAACCAAACGCGAGCAGCATCACTGAAAGCAGTGAAGCAACTGTTGCTTTTTTTATAAGCTCTTTCATAAAATCTGCCTTTCCCATACTTGTTATCAATTATCGATATCAGTATGAAACAGCAGTCTTTAAACAAACATATAGCGGTCTTAAATCCGTCTTAAATCTTTGGAAGCCGGATGTGCCAACTACACCCGTTCTCATCTCCCGTGTATTTGATCTCTCCACAGTGAAGGTTAATGATCTTATGTACAATGGCAAGTCCAAGACCGCTTCCTTCACTGTTTCCGGCATTTTTCTCACCTCTGAAGAAAGGCTGGAATATCTTGTCTAAACTTTCTTTTGGTATTCCGATGCCATCGTCGCCAATCACGATATCGACACTGGCTCTCTCTGCATTTATATCAGTTATGCTCACGAGGATATTCGTTCCGGCAGAATTATATTTAACGGAATTACCAATGAGATTATCGTAAACTCTTCGAAAAAGAATCGGATCAATATTTACAGGAATATTCTTATCAGGTACTGACAGATTATATCCGAACCCGTTTTTCTCAAGTTCAGGGATATACTCTGCCATGATCTGTCTTGTAAACTCACAAATATCAGTTCGTTCAGGTTCAAGTATATATCCTGCACTTTCAAGTTTTGAATACACAAAGAGTGATTTCAGTATGTTATTCGACCTTACGGAATTGTCATAAATCTTTTGCGCATATTCCAATTTCTTCTGTTCGTCAACATCCTTTGAAACAAGCAGTTCACTATACCCCTGAACACTGGCCAAAGGTGTCTTAAGATCATGGGATATCTCTGAAACGAGGAGCATTCTTTTTTCCTCTTCCTCTCTCTTAATTAACTCACGCTCTTTCATTTCTTTCTCAGTCTGTTTTGAATAGAAAATCACAAAAACAAAAAGCGCTATGAAGTATACGGATAATATCAGGGAGAGCAGTATAACGGTTTTTGAAAAACCCGGAGCTTCGGGATTGAATACAACACCGAATGATATTGACATCTGGATAGGCTTCCTGAGAACAAGCCAATACCCATTGTTGCCTGTTAGGTAGGCTATATCATATTGATATTCCGAGACATCGTTAGATCTGACAAGAAAGTCCGCCCACTCTTCTGAAGTAAATCTGTCGTTCTCGCAGATCGC
This sequence comes from Lachnospiraceae bacterium, assembly GCA_016290615.1. Lineage (GTDB taxonomy): Bacteria > Bacillota > Clostridia > Lachnospirales > Lachnospiraceae > Colinaster. Next base: position 2,305 of record JAEEUS010000129.1, read on the forward strand.
CGTTCCTCCCAGTAAAGTTACATTAAGATCGTTATCCACGATCATCGCACTTCCGCCATCAGCAATATAGTCAGATACATCCACATCGGATGCAGATGGTCTCAGTCTGTCCGAAGCGCCAATTGTCTTCTCACTGCTTGCATTCATTATCTTAGTTGTGATAACCAAAAGGATCAGCGGCAGGAGTGATACTGCCAAAACAGCAGCAACAACGCCTGCAAACCTTTTATTCAGATAGTTTCTTGTACTGTTTATGTTCATTGCCTTAGTGGAATCTGTATCCTATCCCCACCAAAGTATCGATATGTTTATGCTCTTCATCATCTATCTTTGCGCGCAGATGCGAGATTTGCACCATTATCGTATTATCGTCATAGATATAGTCATCCTGCCATACAGCCTGATATATCTGTTTTTTAGTCAGGATCTTACCGGCGTTTTCCGATAAGTATTGAAGTATATGATACTCTTTTGAGTTCAGAGATATTTCTTTGCCGTTGTTCTCGATGATGCCATTTTGAAAATCCAATTTCAGATTATCAAATGTCAGTATATTTGAAGTGGAAACACTTGTCTTCATATGCCTTTTCTGAACTTCAATGCGAGCCAAAAGTTCATTCATTCCCCAAGGCTTGACAAGATAATCATCCGCACCAAGACGCAGACCGCTGACTTTATCAATTTCATCCCCTCTGGCTGTCAAGAAAATGACAGGCATTTCTGATGATTCCCGTATTTTAGACAGAAGCGAAAAACCATCCATGTAAGGCATCATAACATCCAGTATTGCCATATCAGGAGCCTCGCTGATGAATAAGTCATATGCTTCTTTCCCATTTACGGCAGATATCACAGAATTACCTTCGCCTGTGAGTTGTTCATATAAAAGATCTCGCAGATCATTGTTATCTTCGGCAATCAGTATTTTCATCTTAATCAAATTAATTGTCCTTAGTCTATTATTCTGCTAATATTCTCGACAAAGGACCTTCCTCTGTCTTAAGTATTATATCATCCGTGCAAATTCCTTTACTGAATTATAATAAGCATCTTCATTCATATATCCAATAATAGCTATAGCTTATGATATGAAGATAAATGGGTGAGAGCAAACTTGATCTTTCTCCATTTTTACTCATTTTCGGATTCGGTTATTCCTTGAGGCTGATAGTGATCTACTCTATGCTCCATGCCTTTTGAGTGGTAGT
>JAEEUS010000053.1 GCA_016290615.1 Lachnospiraceae bacterium
GAGAAAAGTCTCTGATCCGTCATCACAGAAATTCAGATGAGACAAAGATCGAGTTAAGATTCCCCGATGCTAGTGCCAACCCCTATCTTGCGATAGCAGTATGTATCGCAGCAGGAATAGACGGAATAGAAAAGAAACTCATTCCCGATGAGGAAAACGAACTCGTTCCCAAGAAGCTTCCCTCAAATCTGTTTGATGCGGTTAAGCGCATGCAGGAAGATGAGGCGCTCGTTTCTGCTCTCGGAAAAGAGTTTACCGATATATATGCAGGATTAAAGAACAGGGAATACGGAGATTACATGCTTCAGGTTTCTAAATGGGAGCTTGAGACCTATCTTGACAGGATGTAGGAGGAACGCTTATGGGCAGCGTACTGATCGTCATGCCCAAAAGTGATGATGCGTACCATATAGCGCGTTCACTGTCCGAAAGAGGCCAGATGTTAGATACCGAGGTCTGTCAGACCGGAGCCGATGTGCTTCGAATAAGCCATGACAGAGACTACGGAGTCGTGATCTGTACAAGACAGCTAAAGGACATGAGCTATATGGAACTGTCGGGATACCTTCCGGAATATTTCGGAATGATAGTTCTAACAAGGGATCCCGAACTGGATACATACACCGACAACATCATCAAGCTCATGATGCCTTTCAAGACAAGCGAACTGCTCTCCACCATAGACATGATCACTTCCGTCTTTGTAAGAAGGATAAGGAAGAAAGGCAACATACCTATAAAGCGCAGCAAGAGTCAGAACCAGGTCGTTGAGGATGCAAAGAGGCTTTTGATGGAAAGAAATGCCATGAGCGAGCCGGAGGCTTTCAGATACATCCAGAAGACAAGCATGGATACCGGCAGGACCATGGTCGAATCGGCGCAGATGATACTTATGATCGGATAAACGCTAATCCTTTTGGGAAAATATATATTTTGGTCTTTAAATTTTACTGAAAATGTGTAAAATGTTAAAGGATACATTTACGTACTTTTGGAGGAAGAAAGATGATAAAAGCAGTAGTAGGTGCCAACTGGGGCGATGAAGGCAAGGGAAAGATAACCGATATGCTGGCTGAAAAAGCCGATATCGTGGTAAGATTCCAGGGCGGAGCAAATGCCGGACACACGATCGTAAACAAATACGGAAAGTTCGCATTGCACACACTGCCTTCGGGAGTGTTCTATGATCACATCACAAGCGTTATAGGTAACGGTGTGGCATTAAACATCCCCATCCTTTTTGACGAGATAAAGAACCTTACGGACAGAAACGTTCCGATGCCCAAGATCATGATCAGTGACAGGTGTCAGATCGTTATGCCCTATCACATCCTTCTTGATGCATACGAGGAGGAGAGACTCGCAGGAAAGAGCTACGGTTCGACAAAATCGGGAATAGCACCTTTCTATTCAGATAAATATGCAAAGATCGGCTTCCAGGTAAGCGAACTCTTTGACGAAGATACACTTAAGGAAAAAGTCGCAAAGGTAACGGCAATGAAGAATGTCCTTATGGAGCATCTTTACCACAAGCCTCTTATTAATGCCGATGAATTACTTGAGACACTTCATACATACAGAGAGATGGTAGAGCCATATGTAGCCGATGTATCAAGCTTTTTATATGAAGCCAACAAGGCAGGAAAGACTATCCTTCTTGAAGGTCAGCTTGGAACCTTAAAAGATCCCGATCACGGAATCTATCCCATGGTAACATCTTCTTCCACACTTGCAGCATACGGTGCTATAGGCGCAGGACTTCCTCCCTATGACATCAAGCAGGTAATAACAGTCTGCAAGGCATATTCGTCTGCTGTCGGTGCAGGAGCATTTGTTTCAGAGATCTTCGGTGATGAAGCCGATGAATTAAGAAGAAGAGGCGGAGACGGCGGAGAGTACGGCGCTACAACAGGTCGTCCCAGAAGAATGGGATGGTTTGACTGCGTAGCCAGCAAGTACGGCTGCAGACTCCAGGGTACAACGGACGTTGCATTCACAGTCCTTGACGTACTCGGATACCTTGATGAGATACCGGTATGTACGGCTTACGAGATAGACGGTGAGATCACAACAGACTTCCCTGTAACATACAAGCTTGAAAAGGCTAAGCCCGTTATAGAAAAGCTTCCCGGATGGAAATGCGATATCAGGGGAATCAAAAACTACGATGAGCTTCCTGAAAACTGCAGAAACTATATCGAGTTTGTTGAAAAGCATATCGGATACAAGATCACAATGGTCAGCAACGGACCAAGCAGAGACGATATCATATACAGATAAATACATACAAACGATCATGATCGGTGGTGATAATCAAAAGTTATTGCCACCGATTATTATTTTCTATCGTTCAACCCCTTGACCTAGGGGGTAAATAATGATATCTTCTAATTACCGACCAGCGCAGTGGGTAAAAACAAGATCAACTTTAGTCTAAGGAGGACTCAGATAATGGCAGGTTATAAATTCGAAACATTGCAGATTCATGTAGGACAGGAAACGGCAGATCCGACAACGGATGCCAGAGCCGTTCCGATATATGCAACAACTTCTTACGTATTCAAGGATTCGGCACAGGCCGCAGGAAGATTCGGACTTTCCGAGGGAGGAAACATCTACACAAGACTGATGAACCCCACTTCCGATGTATTTGAAAAGAGAATAGCAGCACTTGAAGGCGGAGCCGCAGCTCTTGCAACAGCTTCGGGAAGTGCAGCAATAACATACGCTATACAGAACATCGCTCCGGTAGGAAGCCATGTGGTAGCATCAAAGAACCTTTACGGAGGAACATACAACCTTTTAGCCCATACACTAAAGGATCAGGGAATAGACGTTACCTTCGTAGACCCTTCAGAGCCTCAGAATTTTGAAGATGCTATAAAAGAAAACACAAAGCTTCTCTACGCAGAGACACTCGGAAATCCCAATTCGGACATAGTCGATCTTGAAGCGATATCAAAGATCGCTCACAGCCACGGGATTCCGGTCATCGTTGACAACACGTTCGCAACACCCTACAAGCTTCGTCCTATCGAGCACGGCGTGGACATAGTAGTTCATTCGGCTACAAAGTTCATCGGCGGACACGGAACAGTAATGGGCGGTGTCATCGTAGACAGCGGAAAGTTTGACTGGGCAGCAAACGACAAGTTCCCGGGACTTTCAAAACCCAATCCTTCATACCACGGTGTAGTATTCACCGAGGCTTGCGGAAATCTTGCCTACATCTTAAAGATAAGAACAACACTCATGAGAGATCAGGGCGCAACTATTTCACCCTTTAACTCATTCCTTCTCTTACAGGGACTTGAGACACTTTCACTCAGAGTCGAAAGACATGTAGACAATGCATTAAAGGTAATAGAGTTTTTGAAAAATCACCCTCAGGTTGAAAAGGTAAACCATCCTCTTGTTGACGGCGGAAAGCAGAAAGAACTCTATGACAAGTACTTCCCCGATGATGCAGGCTCTATCTTCACATTCGAGATAAAGGGCGATGCCAATACCGCAAAGAAGTTTACCGAGAGCCTTAAGCTCTTCTCGCTTCTTGCAAACGTTGCAGACGTAAAGAGCCTTGTAATACATCCCGCATCAACAACTCACTCACAGCTTTCCGATGAGGAGCTTTTGGAAGTTGGCATCAAGCCAAACACAGTAAGACTTTCGATCGGAACAGAGCATATCGATGATATAATCGAGGATCTTAAACAGGGATTTGAAGCAGTTTTATAACCTACCGAAATGGTGTATAATAATCTAGGAAAGAAGAGGTAAACAAAATGGCAAAGATATATACAGCTGCTGATCAGCTTATAGGAAACACACCCTTACTTGAGCTTACTCATATCGAGGAGAGCGAAAAGCTTGAAGCAAAGATCTATGCAAAGCTTGAGTATTTCAATCCTGCGGGAAGCGTAAAGGACAGGATCGCAAAGGCGATGATAGATGACGCAGAGGCAGCAGGACTTATAAACAAGGATACAGTCATAATAGAGCCCACAAGCGGAAATACAGGCATAGGCCTTGCAGCGGTAGCAGCTGCAAGAGGCTACAGAATAATAATCGTAATGCCCGATACAATGTCGGTCGAGAGACGTCAGCTGATGAAGGCATACGGAGCAGAGCTTGTACTTTCAGAAGGAGCAAAGGGCATGAAGGGAGCCATTGCAAAGGCTGAGGAGCTTGCTGCAGCCAACCCCAACAGCTTCATCCCCTCACAGTTTACAAATCCTTCAAATCCCAAGGCTCATCGAGAGAGTACAGGACCCGAGATCTGGGCTGATACAGACGGAGATATCGACTTCTTTGTTGCGGGTGTCGGAACAGGCGGTACCATCACAGGTACAGGCGAATACCTTAAGTCAAAAAAGAGCGATATAAAGGTAGTAGCTGTCGAGCCCGAAAGCTCAGCAGTACTTTCAACAGGCGTTGCAGGACCTCATAAGATCCAGGGAATAGGTGCAGGCTTTGTACCCGATGTATTAAATACAGGTGTATACGATGAGATAATCCCCGTATCAAACGATGATGCATTTGCAACAGGAAAGAAGATCGGAACAAGTGAAGGCGTTTTAGTCGGTATATCTTCAGGCGCAGCAGCTTATGCGGCAATACAGCTTGCAAAGAGACCCGAGAACAAGGGAAAGAAGATAGTAGTACTTCTTCCCGATACAGGTGACAGATACCTTTCAACACCTTTATTTGCAGACTGATCTGAAAGCGGTGAAAAATATGATGATTTCTACCAGAGGCAGATATGCCTTAAGAGTGATGTTAGACCTTGCCCAGCACAGGGACGAAAGTGAATATATTCCGATGAAGGAAGTGGCGAACAGACAGGACATTTCATTAAAGTACCTAGAAAAGATACTTCCCCTTCTTGTAAAGGAAAGACTCGTTGAAGGTGTTCACGGAAAAGGCGGCGGATACAGACTTACAAAAAGACCCGATGAATATCGTGTGGGAGAGATCATAAGGCTTACAGAGGGCAATCTTGCTCCGGTATCATGCCTTGAATGCGAAGAAGTCAAATGCGAAAGAAAAGACGACTGTCTTACGATCCCGATGTGGACAAAGCTTGACACGATGATAAATGACTTCTTTGATTCCATAACACTCGATGATCTGTTAAACAAAAAAATAGAAGTATAAAGATACGAAGAATCCCTGTCAAATGACAGGGATTCTTGTATTGTCATCATTTAAAGAGATATTCGTACCTTCGTCTCATTTCCATAACAGTATCCAGGACTCTTTGTCTGATTTCCAGAGGGTACTGGTCGGCCGCATCTATGATATGTTTCACATCATTGTAAGTAAACGAAAAACTGATATTTATGCCGTAGAGCTTTTCAGCAATGCTTATCTGCTCATAAAAATCATCGGTAAATGTCTTGGATCTGACATGAGATATCAGATCAAGACAGTCTCTGCCTAAAGGAAAATCCATTGTGGTATCCGACATGAGAGCGGCACCGTTATCAAAGATCGGTGCAAGCCTGTACTGCTTTTTGCCGTTAGTCATGACAGCGATGTTGTGAGTGTGTCTGTCCTCATTCAGAAACAGCGCATCGATGGTAAGCATCTTGCACATATATATGCCAAAATCTTTTATGCCGGTAGTTCGTGTCACTTCTTTCACCATGGTCTCAAGCCGTGATGAATGATCGCTTATGGAATAAACTATCTTGTTAAGTCCGTATCCATAGACCTGCTTGAAAAGCCGTTCCAGGGTTATCAGCTGCCATTCGTTTGCAAAATCACGGCTTTTGCAGCCGTTATAAACTGTACCGTTATATTCTATCTGCTCAAGCTCATAATCGACATATTCATCCGCATTCAGACTGCTGAAGGAAAGAAGCTTGCTTATGACATATTCGGAAAGGCCTTCATAGCCTAGATAGTCTGCTTTGTACCATATATTGTCGAGCTCGAATTTTAACTGATTACCTTTTGAGGACTGCCTGTCTTGAGTCTTGATATCATCGTCAAATAGTCTAATCATTATATCACCTCTCGATCTTTATCCAGAAATCGTCGTCTGCCATCCTGCCGTTTGTTTTTTCTATGATCATCATGGGATCATAGAACGGAATATCCAGTCTCTTAAGCTCGAGCTTTATCTTGTCCCTAGTCCTTGGAAAGCATCTGGATTCCAGAAACTCCTCATAATCCTCAAAGTCAGGCTCGGTATTCACCCCGAATGCCCTATAGATCGGATCATCGATATAGTTGTGTATGACTACTTCTTTTGAGAGTTCATCAACATCGATGATCGTACATACCATGTTGCCAAACATGTAGTATAGCCTTACCTTCAGACGATCTTTGGGAAGAGCGAGTTTCTTTGCATACTCCGGTTTCCTCAAGAGGATCTCTATAAGCGTTACAACGGGACCCGTTATCTTTTCGGATTTGCTCTCCCAGTTTTCCACAGTTCTCACAGAACAGTTTGCAAAGTCGGCAAACTCCTTCTGGGTCATGGAAAGAATCTCTCTTATGTTTTTAATATCCCTGCCTGTCAGGCTGTCTCGTATAACGTATTCTTTTGCCATAGGATCACCTCAATTATATTAAACCACAAAATATGTGGGAAAACAAGGGGTTTTACCCACAAATTTTGTGGGTACACAACAAAAAAAGCGGCTGCAAAAATGCAACCGCATGGATAATTCCTTTTACATCTGCTTCTTTAATGCTGCCTTTACGGTTCCCTTGGGATCGGTGATCATAAGACGAACGATCCAGATGATAAGACCGAGTGCTACGACACAAAGACCAAGGAATGCATCGTTTAACATGTCAGCTCCTGCAGGAGCAAAGTACTCTGCCTTAAGCTCTGCAAATTCAAAGATCGCATCAACAAGCCACATGATGGATGCTCCCCAGAACATAAGTGCAAGAGATCCAAGCTGAAGGGTATCATCCTTTCTTACATACCATTTATATGTAACAAACAGCGCAGCAAAAACCGTAATAAGTAATGTCATATATGCCTCCTTTACTGCTCGCTTGCAGCGGGCTTGTCAGCCTTTTTAACAAGTGAATCCGCAACGAGACACATTCCGACCCAAACAAGAGTAACAAGTACTGCCATGCATACGCCGACAGTAGCCATCTCGTGGAACATCTCGGCAGCATCGCCCGGATCGGCCATAGCCGTCAAGAACGGGAACCACGGAACAACCTCTCCGTGCCATATATGCTCGAATGCGAGCAAGATAGCGCCGCCCCAGAGCATTGATGAAAGCCATCTGAGCTTTCTGCTCATCGGAATGCGCTCTGATTTATTCTCAGAAGAATCCTTCTTTGATTCAACCTTCTGAGCTGTGGTTACTACAACCGCTTCAGCAGCTGTTACCAGAAAACATGCCATATCAAAATCCTCCCTGCTTAGTCAAATTTAATGTTCATCTAATTATAATATATATTTATTTAGTAAAAAAGACATTTGTATAAAACAAACATGACAAAGGCTAAAATTGTTAATCATGAGCGATTTTTTTCTTTGAGGTTTGTACTGATACGTGATATACTATGAGCGTACGGTCACTGACCAGATATCAAATAATATTTTTCAAAGAAAGGAAATTAAAATAATGGCTTTAGTAACAACCAAAGAGATGTTCAAGAAGGCTTATGACGGCGGTTATGCTGTTGGTGCTTTCAATGTTAACAACATGGAGATCGTTCAGGGTATCACAGAGGCAGCCGGAGAGCTCAACAGCCCTGTTATCCTTCAGGTTTCCAAGGGTGCGCGTGCTTACGCAAACCACACTTATCTTGTAAAGCTCGTTGAAGCTGCAGTAGAGGAGAATCCTCAGATCCCGATAGCTCTTCACCTTGATCACGGTGATACATTCGAACTGTGCAAGAGCTGTATCGACGGCGGTTTCACATCTGTCATGATCGATGCATCTTCTAAGTCTTTCGAAGAGAACATCGCACTCACAAAGCAGGTTGTTGAGTATGCTCACGACCACGGCGTAGTTGTTGAGGCAGAGCTTGGTACACTTGCTGGTATCGAGGATGAAGTAGTAGTTGAAGCAGGTCACGAAGCTTACACACGTCCTGAAGAAGTTGAAGAGTTCGTTGACAGAACAGGCTGTGACTCACTTGCTATCGCTATCGGTACATCACACGGCGCTTACAAGTTCACTGCTGCACAGTGCACAAGAAATGCTGACGGCATCCTTGTTCCCCCTCCGCTTCGTTTCGACGTATTAGAGGAGTGCATCAAGAGACTTCCCGGATTCCCGATCGTTCTTCACGGTTCATCATCAGTTCCTCAGGAATTCGTAAAGATGGTTAACCAGTACGGCGGAAACATGCCCGATGCTGTAGGTATTCCGGAAGAGCAGCTCCGTCAGGCAGCTAAGCTTGCTGTATGTAAGATCAACATCGATTCAGATATCCGTCTTGCTATGACAGGTAACATCAGAAAGTACTTCGCAGAGCATCCTGATCACTTCGATCCCAGACAGTACTTAAAGCCCGCTCGTCAGGCTGTTAAGGATATGGTTGCTCACAAGATCCTTCACGTTCTCGGATCAGACGGCAAGGCTTAATAAGGAGAATAACACCATGGATGTAAAAGAAAAGATTAACGAGATAGTTGAAAAGGTTCAAAAGGATCCTAAGTTCATGGAAGAGTTTAAGAAGGATCCGGTAAAAGCAGTTGAATCTGTAGTGGGAGTTGATCTTCCCGATGATGCAGTCAACAAGGTTGTTGCAGGTGTTAAAGGAAAGGTTACACTCGATAAGGCAGCCGGTGTTATGGATGCTTTAAAGAATCTCACAAAATAATAAACAAAAATTAACCGGCAGGTCATATGATCTGCCGGTTTCTTATTTGATCTTATTTATCTTCTAAGATATATCACAAGTTCATCATCAGCCTTAAGTCTGCTGTTATCCTTCGGATCTATCGCCTTGCCGTTTCGAAAGATATTTATTATCTCCATCTGCGGAGGAAGGATGACTTCGCCTACCTTCATTCCGACCCACGGATGATCTTCACCGAGTGTGGGAGTTACAAAGTTAATAGCCTTGTCATCTATCATGCCGCCGTTTTTAAGATGACTGTAACGGTCAACAAAGGCTGCGCTTATGATACCGGTAGGTATTGCAACAAGACCGACACCTAGGAAAGATATAAGGATCGCAAGGATCTTACCCACAGTCGTTATCGGATATACATCTCCGTATCCGATGGTAAGAAGGGTGGATGCAGACCACCAGAGCCCCGAAAAGGCATTCTTGAAAAGCTCCGGCTGAGCCTCATGCTCTACGCTGTACATGCACATGCTTGTAGCCAACATAAATATCAGAACTATGCACATGGATGAAATGAGCTGATTCTTCTTTTCCCTTATTACATCAACAATGACATTGAAAGCATCATACTGGGCATTTACCCTGAAGAGCTTGAATATCCTTATTACCCTGAACATCCTGAATGCGACTGCTCCTGCGGGGAAGAATACCGGCAGGAAGTAGGGCAGAAACGAAAACAGATCAACCAGACCCGAAGCAGAAAGAGCAAAGCTTACTGCGGCCTTTGATCTTGTCTTATCCGGATAGAGATATTCGCTTGTCCATACTCTTAGGACATACTCGATCGCAAATATGATGACTGTGACAAGTTCTGCGGCTTCTAAAATACTCTCATAGCCCTTTGCCTGTTCAAATGTTGAAAAGAAAGTGACAAAGAGATTTACGAGAATGACAATGACTATCCCTATATCAAATGCATAGCTTGGGACATCGTTTCTTGTGCCGATCTGTATTATATTGAAGATTCTCTTTTTTGCGTTCATATTTTATGAGTTTTTCTTAAAATCCATTATCGCATCAACAGAGCTTATGCATGCGTTTCTGAGTCCGCATGCCTCAAGGGCTGCAACGCCTCTTATCGTTGTTCCGTTAGGAGAGCATACCGCATCCTTTAAAACGGCGGGGTGAGAACCGCTGACCTGCTGAAGCTTTGCACTTCCAAGCATCGTCTGTGCAACAAGCCTGTAAGCCATGTCTCTTCCTATTCCATACTTGACCGCTGCATCGGCATAGCTTTCCATGACAAGATCCATGAATGCGGGACCGCATCCGCTTATGGCACCGCCTATTCCCATAAGCTCCGTGGGGATGACTTCAACTATACCGAGGCTTGCAAATATATCCTTTATATATGCATCAAGGTCTGAGCTTAGTGAATTTGTCTTTTCAAAGAGCATTACGCCCTCGCCTACCATAGCGGGAGTGTTTGGCATGATGCACTGGATCATCACCTGACCGCCCAGGATATCCGCAAAAGAATCAAATGTCCATCCGGCGGCAATGGATACTAGTGCCTTTCCGTTTAATGCAGAACCTATCTCATCAAGCACTGCCTTTATCTGATAGGGCTTGCATGCCATTATCACTATATCGGATGCATTAACGACATCAACTGCACTTTCACATGGATTAAATCCTATCTCTTTGCTGTTATTTAAAAGCTTATCCCTTGTGGGAGCATATGCGTAAAGGTCTTCTGCATTAACCTTTTTACTGTTGATAAAGCCCGCAGCTATGGCCTTTGCCATATTTCCCATTCCAATAAAACCTATCTTCATAGCATTTACCTTTTCCTTATATAAATGTTTTCTATATAAGTTTATCCCATTTGACAGTATTTGAAAACTGTTCAAATACGTTCATCTAAAAAATGAAAAGATTTCAATTTTTCACTTTACATTAAAAAAGTCTTATGTATAATAGAACGAGGTGAACAAAAATCATAACCAAGATGAAAAGAATTAAACATTGGACCAGGAGTTGAAACATGAGTAATCAGACATTGGAGATCAGATGGCACGGAAGAGGAGGCCAGGGCGCAAAGACTGCAGCACTGCTTCTTGCCGATGTAGCCTGGAAGACGGGAGCGCACGTACAGGGCTTTCCCGAATACGGACCGGAGAGAATGGGAGCACCCATCACTGCATACAACCGTATAAGCAAGGACGTTATCAGAGTTCACAGCAACATCTACACACCCGATCTTGTGGTTGTTGTTGACGAGACACTTCTTGAGAGCGTTGATGTTACGGCAGGCTTAAGTGACAAGGGAGCCATCATCATAAATACAGCAAGGACAAAGGCCGAGGTAATGCCTCATCTTAAAGGATTCAGGGGTGCAGTCTACGTAGTGGATGCAAGAAAGATATCCGTTGAGACACTCGGAAAGTACTTCCCCAACTCACCGATGCTCGCTGCAGCAGTTGCAGTAAGCCGCGTAATGGAAAAGGATGAGTTCATTAAGGAGATGAGAAGCTCATACGAGCACAAGTTTGCAAAGAAGCCTGAAGTGATAGAAGGAAACATGCAGGCACTCATCCAGACCTTTGATGCTCTTGAGGAAGATCTTAAGAATGCCGAGAGTCTTATAGCATAGGAAGAAAAAGAGGACAGATATGAGAACAGATGTTAGCAGGATAAATGAACAGTCGCCCTACCAGGACCTGACCACAGGCCTTCACATGTATGCGGCTGCTACTTCAAAAAGCTTTAATACTGGAGAGTGGAGAACAAATACTCCCGTCTTTATCGCAGAAAAATGCAAGCAGTGTCTTTTGTGCGTACCGGTTTGCCCCGATTCAAGCATACCCGTAAAGGACTGCAAGAGAACTGATTTTGACTACGATCACTGCAAGGGATGCGGCATATGCGTAAAGGCATGCCCTTTTGGTGCGATCGAGATGAGGGAGGGTCAATAATGGCTATAAGAGACAGAATGAGCGGAAATGAAGCCGTGGCCTATGCCATCAAGCAGGTTAATCCCGATGTCATGCCCGCATTTCCCATAACACCTTCAACAGAGATACCCCAGATGGTATCAAGCTATATAGCAAACGGAGAATGTGATACCGAGTTCATACCCGTTGAGAGTGAACACTCATCTATGAGTGCAACGATCGGAGCCGAGGCAGCAGGTGCAAGAAGCCTGACCGCAACATCAAGCTGCGGACTCGCACTCATGTGGGAGGAGTTACTTCTTGCAGCAAGTAACCGTATGCCCTGTGCACTCGCACTCGTAAACAGAACTCTTTCAGGTCCCATCAACATCAACTGCGACCATACCGACGGAATGGGTGCAAGAGATACGGGATGGATCCAGATATATGCAGAGAACAACCAGGAGGCATATGATAACTTCATCCAGGCCTATCCCATTGCGGAGGACAAGAGAGTTCTTCTTCCCGTAATGATATGCCAGGACGGATTCATCACAAGCCATGCCGTTGAAAACATTGAGCTTTTGGAAGATGACAAGGTTAAGAACTTTGTCGGAACCTATGAACCGGAAGAATATCTTTTAAATCCCGGCAAGCCAATGGCAATGGGGCCCTACAGCGTATCAAATTACGCAATGGAAGCAAGAAAGAACCAGGAGCTTGCTCTTGAAGCCTCAAAGGAAGTGATAATCGAGGTTGCAAAGAAGTATAAGGAACTTACAGGCAGAGGTTTTGAACTCTTTGAAGAGTATAAGACAATGGATGCCGACTACATAATGGTGATCATCGGTTCCGCAGCAGGAACAGCAAAGCAGGCAGTCGATGACTTGCGGGCACAGGGAAAGAAAGTCGGAGTCATTAAGCTTCGCGTATTCAGACCCTTCCCCGCGATCGAGCTTGCAAATGCTCTTAAAAACTGCAAGGCCGTTGCCATAATGGACAGATGCGAGAGCTACAACACAAACGGCGGACCTCTTGGCAGCGAGATAATGGCAGGCCTTTACAGAGAAAGAGTCTACATCGAGGCAGTCAACTACATCTACGGACTGGCAGGAAGAGACTTTACGGTCGATCACGTATATAAGATATTTGACGAGCTTGAGGACTGCGTAGTAAACGGAAACAGAGTTGAGCAGTTTAAGTACATTGGCTTAAGAGACAAGATGGAGCAGTAAAGATGGGTAATTATAATTTCAAGGAAGTAATGAATAAACCGGAGCGTCTCGCACCGGGTCACCGCATGTGTGCAGGCTGCGGCGCCACCATTGCGGTAAGAGGAGTGCTAAGAGCTTTGCATGAAGGCGACAGAGCAGTCATCGGTAATGCAACGGGATGCTTAGAGGTTAGTACATACATGTATCCCTACACCGCATGGGAGGACAGCTACATTCATAACGCTTTTGAGAATGCGGGTGCTACTCTTTCAGGTGTTGAGACAGCCTACAAGGCATTAAAGAAAAGAGGCCGCTTAGATTCAAAGGAAAACTTCAAGTTCATCACATTCGGCGGTGACGGCGGAACATACGATATAGGCTTTCAGTCTCTTTCGGGAGCAATGGAGAGAGGCCATGACATGGTCTATGTCTGCTACGACAACGGAGCATACATGAACACGGGTATACAGAGAAGCTCTGCAACCCCCATGTTTGCAGATACTACGACAACACCCGTAGGAAGTCAGTCTAACGGAAAGATGCAGAACAGAAAGGATCTTGCGAGCATCATCGCAGATCACGATGTTGCATATGTTGCCCAGACGACTCTCACACAGGACTTTAAGGATCTGTATGTAAAGAGTGAGAGAGCAATATACACAGAAGGCGCGGCATTCTTAAACGTACTCGCACCCTGTCCGAGAGGATGGAGATATGAGACAAGCGATGTCATGAAGATATGCAAGCTTGCAGTTGAGACATGCTACTGGCCTTTGTTTGAAGTCGATCACGGCAAGTGGACATTAAGCTATGAGCCCAAAAAGAAGCTTCCCATCGAGGACTTCTTAAGAGAACAGGGCAGATTCAAGCATCTGTTCAAACCCGGCAACGAGGATCTTTTGGAGCAGTTCCAGGCAGAGGTAGACAGACGCTGGGAAGATCTGCTTTACAAGTGCGCTAAGTAAAGGATAAGAAATGACACTACTCACCTATCAGGTTTTCAAGACCGTCGCTGATATAGGAAGCTTTAGAAAAGCGGCGGATATACTGGGACTTACTCCCTCTGCTATAAGCCATGCGATATCATCGATGGAAGCAGAGCTTGGCTTTTCGGTACTTACCAGAAGCAAGAACGGAGTAACGCTTACAAACTACGGCGAGCATCTTCTGCCCTACGTCAATGCGGTACTTAACAGCGACGAATCACTTCAGCAGTTTATCGCAGAGACAAACGGACTAAAGGCCGGCAAGGTTAAGATCGGAGTATTTTCGAGCGTCTGCACAAACTGGCTTCCCCAGATAATGAGCTCGTTTGAGGAAAAGTATCCCGGTGTAAAGATAGAGGTCTACCAGGGCAGCTATGACGAGGTTGCCTTCTGGCTCAAAAACGGAGTCGTTGATCTTGGCTTTTTATCGGTATCAAGTGCGGGCGACATACCTATCGAGCCTTTGTGCAAGGATCCGCTTCTTTGTGTAATGCCAAAGAGCATGAAAGTCACCGGCCAGTATATAGAGATAGAAGAGATGAGAAATCATCAGTTCGTAACACAGAGAGAATGTACCGATGCTGATATCCAAAACTTCCTAAAGGAAAACAAACTGACGGTACAGTCAAATTATCATGTGGTCGATGATCTCTCTACGGTAAAGCTTGTAGAAAAAGGCTTCGGCATCTGCCTTATGCCAAAGCTTTGCATGAATGACATACCCTATGATGTGAACATATATCCGCTTAGGGGCAACCCCTGCAGGATAATAGGTATCGCTGTCATGAACAGGGATTTCATGGCTCCCGCTGTAAGGACCATGTACAATCACATCGTTGAGAATTATAAGGAATTGACGTAACGGCCGTCTTTTGGTAATATTTTTCCTGTGGGATTTGTAAAAGAGGGATCAAAAGAGGGATAAAAAATGGCCAGAAGAAGAATGACAAAACAGGAAAGAACAAGACAGATATATTTAAGAGTGTGCTTCGTGTGCGCTCTTGTTGCCGTACTGTTTACTGTTTTATATGTATTTTTGAATGATGCTAGCAAGACTACGATAGACCTTAAGGATGTGACTCATATCACACTTACGGGCTTTGACGGAGAAGGCGTGCTCACGGCAAACATCGACGTTGATGAAAAGTACGGCGCTTTCTATCAAACGGTTTCCGTTGATTTTTCAAAGTCAAGCGGACTTACTAACGGCGACGAGGTAACGATAAGCTTTAACTATGACAAGGCTGTGGCAAAGACATACAACTTAAAGGTAAAGGCAAACGACATGCACTATACCGTAAACGGTCTTGTTAGAGCAACACCTGTCAGCCAAAACGATATCTTTGAAGGACTTGATATAAACTTTGAGGGCATCGCTCCTCTTGCGACTGCAAGTCTGGACATCAGCAATACAAAGTTTAAGGATGTTGTTACATACGAGATAATAGATGAAAAAGAATACTACGATGCGGGAGAGATAATAAAGGTCAGGGCCGTTTTTGACGAGGCCGACCTTGAAGAACTCACATATAAGGCTACGGTGCCGAGTGAGGAGTGCATAAAGGAATTCATCGTAGAGGACGTGGACAGATACATTACAGATACAGATCAGATAACGGACGAGATGATGGCCTCTTTGAAAAAAGAGGCTCTAACTTTGTTTACGGATGCAAACGAATACGGAATGAGGATATTCTGCGATGCGGGCCTCATGCCTGTATATGTAAACAAGAAAACAACCTTCGTGTGGTCATCGCCAAGCTACATCTCTTCCTATCTTAATGTACTAAAGGAAGACAGCTACGGAAAGACAGGAACCCACGTAAACGATGTAAAGCTCTGTTTTGAATCTGTGATCAGCCAGGCGGACGGCAAAGCCTGCAAGGCAGAGGTGATAGTAAGATTCCAGGACATTATTATAAGAAAAGACGGAAGCATAGATCTTAAACTCGATTCCGGAGAGATAATCTCTGCGGACAGAAGAGATTCACATATAAAGGCAATTGTAAGAAACGAGATAGACAAGGACTACGAATCAGTAAAACTCACAGTTTAAAATTCTTAGGGAAGGGAAAGAAAAACCATGGAGCAGTTTATTGAAAGGATCACGGCTGTCAATGACGTGATCAACACTTTTGTCTGGGTCCAGATAGGCCTCGTGCTTCTTATCGGTGTAGGTGTCATCATGACACTGCTTACCGGCTTCTTCCAGGTGACACATATCAAGCACTGGATGAAGAAGACTGTCGGAGGCGTATTTGACAAGAAGTCAAGGAGCAATGACGACAAGGGAAGCGTATCCCAGTTCCAGGCATTGTGTACGGCGCTTGCAGCTACCATCGGAACAGGTAACATCGCAGGTGTAAGTGCAGCCATCGTACTCGGAGGACCCGGTGCCGTATTCTGGATGTGGGTCGCAGCATTCTTCGGAATGATGACAAACTTTTCCGAAAACGTTCTGGGCATCTACTACAGAAGAAAGAACAAGGAAGGCGAATGGTCGGGCGGAGCCATGTACTATCTTAAGGACGGCCTCGGAAAGATAGAAGGCTATGAAAAGATAGGTACGGTCCTTGCCGTATTATTCTCGATATTTGCAGTGCTTGCAAGCTTCGGTATCGGAAACATGGGCCAGGTAAACAAGATCACCGCAAATCTAAAGAGCGCATTCTTTGCAAATATAAACGCACCCGTTATCTACGGTGATATCGATGCGGTAAACCTTGTTATCGGTATCGTGCTCATGATAATCGCAGGCGTTATCATAATCGGCGGACTTCAGAGAATAGCAGCAGTTGCCGAGAGAGTCGTTCCCTTCATGGCAGTAATCTATGTATTTGGAGCACTCATCATATTCGTTCTGCACATAAGCATAGTTCCTTCAATGTTTGCAGCGATCTTTAAGTTCGCATTCGGCGTTAAGGCCGTAGGCGGAGCTGCAACGGGAATAATGATAAAGACAGTAATAACCCAGGGATGCAAGAGAGGCGTATTCTCAAACGAAGCAGGTCTCGGTTCATCTGTTATGGTTCACTCAAACTCAAACGTTGTTGAACCGATCAAGCAGGGACTCTGGGGAATATTCGAAGTATTTGCGGATACATTCATCGTATGTACGATGACAGCTGTCGTTGTACTCTCATCAGGAGCGATCGACCTTTCAACAGGTCTTGCGGTTGAGGGAGTAAACGATGCGACACTCGTAGCTACCGCATTCGGAAACGTATTCGGCCGCTTCGGA
>JAEEUS010000130.1 GCA_016290615.1 Lachnospiraceae bacterium
TGCAAATATTCACACTCTGCATACATCAATTCGCCCAGTTTACCAGACTGATATAATCTTTTCATTTCATAGGGAGCATTCATAAAGCAGTAGTTCTCGCCGTAGGCATAAATCATTCCCGTTTCTTCGACTGCCTCTACGAGTTCGACGGCTTCTTTCATCGTTTGTACGGGCAACACTTCGGAGAACACGTGTAAACCTTTCTTCATACAGCGAATTGCAAAGGGGGCGTGTTCATTTGCATAGTTTGCTAATACAACTGCATCCATATCGTGATTAATAAAATCATCAAAGTTATCGTAGAAAGTAATATCATAGCCCTCACATGCAGATTTCTGCCGTTCTAAGCCTTCTTTCCATTTGTCACAGATTGCAACGACTTCTGCGTTGTCGGCAATCTTACAATAGTTAATCATGCTGGTTCCGCGATATGCTCCCAAAACACCTACTCGGATTTTTTTCATCATCTTTCCTCAAATATCTAAAAATTTTTTAAAACTCTATAGGGAAAACCAATTCCTGTATGCCGTCTTTCGAAACATAGTGCTGTTTTACACCCAAATCTCTCATATAGTTATATAGACGAATTGTTTCCCACATTCCCGTGTTGTAACCGCTGCCGGGATTATTTTCCCACAGCCAGTCAGGCGTAGGCCATAGACAAACCTTTGCTTTGAAACGCTTATATGTCTCAAAGCGCAGCCCCTGAGAGCCGTGGTGTGCCATCTGAATAACATCGCAAGTCATATCCTTATTGTATGCCATGGTCAGACGGCTTCCTGCATCGTGGTATGCATCGCCCAAGAAAATTACACGCTGACCTTCCATTGTAAAACGATAAATTACACTGCTCTCGTTGACGGCATTGCTTGTAGCCTTCACATTCGGTGTAATCAGAACCTCTACCATTACGCTTCCGACTTGATACACGTCTTTCTCCTTAACGACGGTAACCTTGTCGCTGCCCAGCTTTTCGATTGCATCCATAAACTTATCATAAGTTGCCAATGTAGATTCATCCGGCTCATACTGCTCAATAAAATCGCGTGTATGGAAATTGTAATATACGTGATTAATTTGAAGCGCATCTGGACTGTTCTTCATAATTTCAGAAAACGCATCTATATGGTCAGAGTGAGGATGAGTCATAAACCAAGCATCAACCACCGGTTTGCTTTTTCCGGTAATCTCTTTTAATTTTAATATAAGCCCGGATGAACAATAATCATAGCCTCCGTCAACGAGAATAACTTTATCCTCTTTAGTACGAATAATATACGACATCATCTGGTCATTCTTTACATCATCCGGCATTTGATAGAGAACTGTCTTTTGAGGATGCGGAACAGGCACCGGAGTTGTAGGTATATGAGACGGTGTAGGAGAGTCTCCTTCTTCAACCTTTTGACACCCTATACACGTCAAAATCGTAGTAGCACATAATAAAGCAGTCAATAATCCACGAATCATTTTCATAACTATATCCTCAATAATAACAATTCATCGAGAATAATTTAATAAAAGCGGGATCAAACGAGTCAATCCCGCTTCCATTATGTATAATTCTAACGTAACCAATCAAAAGGTTTCTTTTTTAGCACGGCGAACAAGAACTGCTGTGCCTGCACCTGCAAGAAGAACAATCAAAACGAGTCCGATCATTTTAGAGTCTCCTGTTTGAACATTTTCTTCTGTAATGGTAATATTAATATCTTCATCCAAGATATTGCTCAGACCTGCTCCGCTTACAAGGCGGATCACATAAGCACCGGGTTCAAGTATTAATCCCTCGCCTAATACAAGTGTGCCTGAAGCACCATTTAACAAATTAGCATCAGCATCCGTCAACGCAACATATGCCGTAGAAGCTGCAAGTCCTACACGCTCGCCTTCTTTATAGACGCGAATTTCCAGGTTCTTTCCTAAGGCGGAAGAAATATTCTTATAGGAAACCGTAATTCCTTCGTTAGCGCCAAAATAAGTCTTCGCCACAGAGATCTCCGGTGCATTTCCGATCGTTACAACGATTCTGTCAAGTTGATTGCGTGCTCCGTCAAAAAGAACCACCTGGTACTTACCGTCCTGATATCCTGCAGCTCCATTTTCATCATCACGCGGGAACACAATCGTTCCGGATTCCCCTCTTAACACATTTCCTTCTTCATCCGTTAATCTGCATTTAGAAGTGGGATCCCACCAGCCGTCAAGCGTATCACCTATATAGTAAATCTCTACCCGCGTATTCTTCTCCGCGTTACTTGTAATACCGCTATATGAAACGGTAATGGAATCTCCCGACGCCAATTCCCTATCTTCGATAGAAATGCTCGCTGCAGATGGTCCTTCGCTTTCTTCAGTGATAGTAATATTGATTCGTTCATGTAAAATATTGCTTAAACCGGCTCCGCTTACAAGCAAAATCTTATACTCACCAGGCTCAAGCCTGATCTCCGGGAAACTGAGTGTTCCGGAAGATTCATATATCAATTCCGCATCTGCATCGGTCAAAGCGAACGATGCACAAGCTCCTACAAGACCAACTCTATCGTCAGCCTTATAAAGTCGGACTTCGAGATTTTTCCCAAGATCAGGCGTAATATTTTCCCATGATACATCAATCGATTCATCCGGTGTAAATGTATTCTTCGCTACTGAAATCTTCGGCGCATTTCCGATCGTAACAATGATTCTGTCAAGTTGATTGCGTGCTCCGTCAAAAAGAACCACCTGATACTTACCGTCCTGATATCCTGCAGCTCCATTTTCATCATCACGCGGGAATACGATCGTTCCGGATTCCCCTCTTAATACATTTCCATTTTCATCCGTTAATCTGCATTTAGAAGTGGGATCCCACCAGCCGTCAAGCGTATCACCTATATAGAAAATCTCTACACGCGTATTCTTCTCCGCGTTACTTGTGATACCGCTATATGAAACGGTAATGGAATCTCCCGACGCCAATTCCCTATCTTCGATAGAAATGCTCGCTGACGATGCTTCTGCCGAAACAGAGACTCCCATAATGCCCATACTGCAAATCAACATTGCAAGTATTACTACTGTTGAAATGATTCGTTTCATTTTTTCCATCCTTTCTTTTAAAAGATTCTTTATTACACGTTTTTCCGTACTAATATAATCAGTTCCTGTTTTATTTTTTCTTTTTTATTTTCAGGACAATAACCGTCGCAGCAGCAACAACAATTGCAACGCCTGCAACAATGCATAAGACTAAAGCCAACGGAGACAAACCGTCATTCTTTTTGTTATCAGCGGAATTACCATCAGGTTTGTCATTACTGTCACTCGGTTCTACTGTCACAGTTGATTCAGTTGCAGTAGGTTCAGTAGTTTCAGAAGGTTCCATCGTCGGCTCAGTTGTATTTGTTTCAACAGGCTCCTTCGTCGGTCCTTCGCTTTCTTCAGTGATAGTAATATTGATTCGTTCATGTAAAATA
>JAEEUS010000131.1 GCA_016290615.1 Lachnospiraceae bacterium
AAAACCCATCGCTATGCAGTAGCATGATGCGATCCCTATAAGATAAAAGTCATGATCAAACAAAAATACGACAAAGGGTATCAGTCCAAAGACGATGTTTGGCAGCATGCTCATGAAAACAAATCTTTTCTTTGTCATGCTCTCCGTACCGTGAACAAACAAAAGAAGTTTGGCAGGATTAAGATAAAGGTAAACATCTTCCTTAAAACATGTGGCATGAAGGAATTCATGAGGCAAAAGAGTGAGCAAAGCTATCAACGCTCCACCTCTGAGTCCCTTAAACAACTCTAACTTATCTATTCCTTCCATGTGATATATGCTGAAGATAAGGATTATAAATAAAAGGATGCAACCCAGATTTGCAACGATCGCAAACTTGGTATGCTCCGGTTCCTTAAACGGTACTTCACCTTCAACATGTTTTTCTTCGGATTTAAAATCCGCTTCTGTACGGTACATTCCACCATAATGGAATTTCATTGTTTATACTCTCCCTTATTGATGATTTTACCTGTCTATTATATATGTCAGGGCAGTTTTAGGCAACAAAATGGCCCTTCTTTTAAAAGGGCCGGATTCTCAGTTTCTCTTTTTTCCTTCAATGTAGTCGATTATGCTCTCCTTTGACGAGCCGTCTCTTAACATCCTTTCTATCATATCAAGAGTTGCTATATAATCGTCTCTGTTTATGCTGCTGTTTGGAATTTCGTAGCCGTTTGAGCTGTTATTGATCGAGCCTGATCTTGGATTTTTCTTTCTTGATATCACTACAAACACAATGAAGAGCACGAAAATGATAAATACTACCATTTTAAATAACATCATGACAATTGATGCCATATACATCTGTGACATATCCTTCTCCTTTTTGCCTGTGTTTAACTATATATAGAATACTATAACATTTTTAATAAAAAAAGAACAAAAAGGACAAAATAGAGCATGCTATTTTGTCCCCGTATCTATTTATCTGATCTTTTGTTTCTTGTTAAAAGAGCTGTGCAGCTTATGATCTGCCCTACTACTATAAGAGCGAGTGCGATCGCAAGCAGGTGCGTTCCTTCATTCATCATTGACATTATCAGCAGTACTATTCCTGCAAGCGATAAGATAGACATGATCGCAATGAGTATTCTGTTCTTAGTTTCTTTTTTCATTTCTGTTCTTTCCTTTCATCTTTTGTTTGAGTTTTGCTCTCTTCGTTTTAAAGATTACAGGAATTGTTTATAAGTTTACAGGACATGTAACGCGCATTTTACTATGCGACATTATATGTCCTCTATCTTGCCGCAAATATCATTAAAAGCCAGACAAGGATGAATATCAGGGCGATGATCCAGAAATATCTGCTGCCGTGGATCTTTAGAGGATCAGAGGCTGTGAAATGATCTGTCCCGTCTATCCAGATGATCTTTTCACGATCTGATATTCTCGCATCAAACATCTGAGTAAAAAAATCATCGACATCCTTTTTGAAAAGATAAGGCTTCATATCCCAGATATATCTTACCCTTATTATCGTTAATCTGTTATCGCTTTCAAATCTTACGGCATATCTTATCGGGCTTTCGCTGTGCAGGCCGTCATTTAACCTGTCATCAAAAAAGTCTATATACAGTATGCCGTCTTTTGTGACAGTTTCGTATCTTATTCCCAGATCAGGCTTAGCTTTTAGTCTGTCAAAAGCATCGGCAATGCTAAGATCTGTCTCATAGACATGATCAAGCCTTCCGGCTCTCTCATCTTCGATCTTCATCTGCATGTCTGCATCAAGTGTATATCCTTTTGGCATGTATCTTTCCTTTTATATCTTTCCTGATAAATAAAACCGGCCCCGGGTATTCCGAGGCCGTATCTGTGTCTTATCCTGATCAGTCAAAAACTATCTTTACGCTGCCGACTGTCTTTTCAGGTGCTATATACAGCTTTACAAAGTCGCCGACCTTTACATCATGAGCTTCTTTATCTGCCTTTGAGATAGAAGCATCTGCGATAGTGATAGTCTCGTTCTCGTTGTTGTTCATGGTTGTGTTGTACCATAACAGACGAACATCTGATTTTGAGCCTTTTTCAACGATCTTGGCCACATAAGCTTCCTGAACCCATGCATTCTCTTCTACGAACTGCGGCTCAGCTTTCATTATGCGTTCCTTTTCTTCGTTTGAAAGCTTTGAGATCATCTCATCCCTTTCCTTGGCATCCTTTTTTGCGATTGCAAAAACAGCTGCGACAAATGCGCCTATGACAGCGCCAATGATAACATATCCCATACTTTTTCCCTCGCTTAAAATAGTTTTTTCAACAAAAGATATGATAACACATTTATGTAGATTATCAAAGCATAGTTTTAACTAGTTCGCCACAAAGACAAATGTTACCGTTTTCTTTGTATTGACAAGAGTGAGCACATCTCCAGAGATCTGACCGCTTAGCTGCTGATCGGTATCGTCAAAGCTTATGACATATAGACCGTCTGACTGAGTGATCGTTCCCTTATGATCCTTTCCGTTATTGGAAACGACACAGTTTTCACCGTCCTTGCATACAAAAGCAGGTGCGAGTTTACGCATATCGGCATCCATCTGACTCGCCTTGACAGTTTTATCGTTTACAGTGAATTCCTTTAATTCCCAGTCGGATGTGATAGACACATCCATCATGTCACCTCTCTG
The DNA here is from genome assembly GCA_016290615.1 of Lachnospiraceae bacterium. Classification (GTDB taxonomy): domain Bacteria; phylum Bacillota; class Clostridia; order Lachnospirales; family Lachnospiraceae; genus Colinaster. The sequence goes on from JAEEUS010000131.1 coordinate 2,673, forward strand.
ACAGCCGCTTAATATGCATGCGATCGAAAGTATACATGCAATCAGACACACAAAACCTTTTTTCATACGCATCTCCTTTTTATTTTTATCTCAACTTATATGCTAATCCAAAACCCTTGCATTTAACAGGATAAAAAAGTCCAATTAGGTATGCTGATCTTGTCTTTTTTGCCAAATATGCTAAACGCTCATACCTCCGATAAACATAAGGACTGAAATGATCACTCCTATGATGCAGGCGATTATCTCAATAATGCCTATCACTCTGAATTTTTTTGCTTTGTCTGCCCCTTCCTTCGATGCTTTAAATGCAAAGACAGTCCCGACAACAGTCAGGAAAAAACACACTGTCGGTGATATAAACATGCTTAAGATGGCTATGAGCATTAAGTTTGCATAGATAGCAGTAGAATCCATATCTCTACTGGCAAGTATCAGACCGATCACCAAGCATAACATGGTGATGACAAAAACAAAGACAGGGATGAGTATCAGCCGTTTTGCGCGCAGATAATTTCTGTTTTCCATAGATATACCTCGTTTTTTGTGCTGTTTGTATCCTAACTCATGATATCACAAATACATATATATTTTTAACAAATTTAAAAGGACTCACGCTGATATGTACCCTCTTTACTGGACAACCAGTAAGGAGGGTATTTTTATGCGTTATAGTTATGAATTTAAAAGAAAATGTGTTGAGATGTATTATCGTGGAGAATATCCAGAAACTCCCGAAG
>JAEEUS010000054.1 GCA_016290615.1 Lachnospiraceae bacterium
CTTTCTTTATAACTCTTGCCCATAACATTAATATTCTACCATAAAAAAAAGCCCTTGCATATGCAAGGGCAGTTCATACAAGATCAACCGAATTTCGAGATATTGAGTACGATCGCGATCAAAAGGAATGCTACTGTAAGCCAGCGTGTGATCTTAACAAGAGCGCCTTCCATAGAACGACCTTTATTCTTACCCCAGTAACTCTCAGCTGCACCGCTTATAGCGCCAAGTCCTGCAGACTTGCCTTCCTGTAAAAGTACGATTGCTGAGATTATTACGCATATTATAATGAAAACTACAGTTAAAACTGTTCTTAAAACTGCCATGTTATCACTCCTTAAATGAAACTACTTTTTTCACACGTTGACTAGTCTACCATACAATCGCACAAAATTCAACATATTTATTCAAACACGGCCACTACCATCGAATCGTACGTGTCCTTGAAAAACTTCTCATCCTTGTATCCGGAAAATCCTATATACTCGCCAAACTCCATGCACATCTTATCCGTGAATTTATAGAGCATGTCCTGATCTTCCATCATCCTGGTAAAATCAATGCCGTTAGCCACTATCGTAAACTGCGGTTTTAAGCCCTGGCCTCTTACAGAATCAAGAGTCCTGTTCCAGATATTTTCCAGTCCTTCAGGCTCCATTGATTCCATCAAAAGTTCGATCCTTCCGTTGAGGTTGTGTATCAGACAGTATATACCGCCTCTGTCAAATATCTCTCCGTTAAAGGATATCCTTGTCTTTACGCCTTCAGCTTCTCCAAGGGATCCACCGCATAACTTTATATCCTTCTTTCCAAATACATCTATCAGCCTGTTAAGCTCATCAAGATCAAACATCTTTGCGCCGCAGCTGAAACACAGGGTATTCTCTGTTGACTTGAGCTTATCAGCCGATGCTATGATCTTGTCCACATACTGTCCGAAATCAGCGTTCTCGTCATTCATATATCCGGCAACGATTTCTATTCCGTCCATTATCGCAAGGCATGAGATGGCATGCTTTCCGTATCCTCTGGATGAAAAGCCCATATAAGCAGACATTCCCAGTATCTTTGAAAACGGAAATTTGTGCCTTAACTGCTTTGAATAATAATCAAAATTATCTATATCGGAGCAGAATATTATAAGGAGAGGCTCACGTCTGCCCATACCTGTGCTTAACTGCTCAAATACCTGGGAGAGTGCCCCTTTAGGATCATTTATATCGCTGTAACCTACTGCAAATCTGTTCATATAAGCTCCTGAATACTTTAGTCAGCCTACCTTAGATGAATATACAACTGCTAGTGTAACAAATCTTGACATAAATATACAATCTATTTTACTTTTCATCTGCTCGAAATTAGAAAATATGTATGATATACTACATATTGATGAAACATTTCAAATGACCACATAATTATGTATATGAAACAATTCAGAACATTTTTATCGCTTCTTTTGGCTCTGACTGTCTTATGTGTGAGCGGATGCGATATAAGTACAATTGAAAATGCATTCGGACTCGGAATGAACTCTCCGACGGAAAAAAGTGAAAACACTGAAAAAACCTCTGTCGAGATAGAGTATTTTGACAGTGATGCTGGTACAAATGATCAGTCATCCGATCTAAAAAGCGATGAGACAGATTCGGTTTCTGTACCCAAAGAGGATGAAACAGTTGTCGAAGTTAAAGATGACGAGTTGATCTACGATGATGTAAACAAGCTCTATTCCGTTAACTGTACCGATCCTGACAGGATAACTATTAGCTTTGCAGGCGATGTATGTCTGACAGAAGGCTGTTCTGTTTTAAACTATATAAAAAGACACGATAACAACATGGCTAACAGCTTTGATGAAAAGCTGCTCTCACGAATGGTCGGATCCGATATTTTCATGCTTAATAACGAATTCCCCTATTCGACAGGCGGTTCTCCTCTTGAAGGAAAGATGTATACATTCAGGGCTGCTCCTGAAAGTGCCGCATTTCTTAAGGACATCGGTACCGATATCGTATCCCTTGCAAACAACCACTGCTATGACTACGGTCCTGTAGCACTTAATGACACCTTTGATGTTTTGCGTGATATCAGCATGCAGTATGTCGGAGCTGGTGAGAATATCACAGAGGCAGTCAAGCCAGCATATTTTAAATGCAACCAAAAAACGATCGCCTTTATAGCAGCCACTCAGATAGAAGGATATGCAAATCCTGAAACCAAGGAAGCGACAGAAACTTCTCCAGGTGTATTCAGATGTCTTGATACCACTCTTATCAAGCAGGCCATTGAAGAAGCTGATTCAAAGAGTGATTTTGTCATATGCTTTATCCACTGGGGCAAGGAAAAGAACGATCTGGTGATGTCATGGCAGCAAAGCGAGGCAACAGACATGGTAAGCGCCGGAGCGGATCTTATAATAGGAGCTCACAGCCACTGTCTTCAGGGCATAGATTATATCGACGGCGTTCCAGTTTTTTACAGCCTTGGCAATTACCTGTTTAACAGCAATACGCAGGATACCTGTCTTGTAACGGCTACTCTTGACTGCAGCGCATCAGATACTGTCGATATAGAATCTCTGCAGTTTGTTCCATGCATACAGTCAGGCGGTCAGACCGTGGAAGCGCCTGAGTCTGAATGGTCTAGGATAATCAGGTATGAACAGGGCATATCTTACTATGCATCAATCGATGAGAACGGATATGTGACATATTCATCAACAAACCGAAACACTCAGCACGGCATGAATACATCTCCGATGAGGGAGAAGGAAGAAGATAAATCAGGCGAATAGATCACAACCATTATGATAAGTTCTTTTAAGATAAATGACAATGGAATTACACAAAGAATAGATTATACGATTATCCGTTCAAAAAGAAAGTCTGTAGGATTTGAAGTAAGAGCAGGCGGAAAGATAACGGTAAGGATACCCATGCGTGCATCCCTTGATGCCGTAACAAAAATAGTCGAAGAGAAAAAAGACTGGCTGTATGAGATGTATCTTAAACAGAAGGATAAGGTAGATGCACGTTCATTAAAGGAAGCAGAAAGAAACGATCCGAGAACCGCCTATCTTGAAAAGAAATACAGGCAGGCTGCAAAAAGATATATCTATGAACGTGTTGAATATTACATCGAGATGACGGGTGGTCACTACTCTTCCATCCGTATTGGTGATCAGAATACAAGATGGGGAAGCTGTTCATCAAACGGCACGCTCAGTTTCTCATGGCGGCTAATGTTGGCTCCTCCACGTGTACTTGATTACGTGGTCATACATGAGCTGTGTCATCTTACATACATGAACCACTCAAAGGATTTCTGGAACATGGTATCCATGTATGATCCGGATTACAAAGAGCATCGAAAATGGCTTAAGGAAAACGGTGACAGACTGATACTGTCCTGAATCTAATCTTTTTTATCTATCTGTATAACACAGTTATATCTGGAATCAATGGCTTTCATCCTGTCTGTTATCATATCTCTTAATTCATTATCATCAAGAGCATACTTGTGCGTAGTTACCACGTCAAAAACGATATTCATGTTTGTGCCTTCCCTGAGCACATGAAAATCATGAAACTTTAGTGTCTCATCAATATCATTCAAAACCTTTTCAAGATTTTCCTTGGCCATGTTTATCTCAGCGTCATCATCAACGACAGGATCCATATGTATAACAGGTTCGCAGTTGACAACACCCCTGAGATTATACTCTATCATGTCTATCAGTTCATGAAGCTTTAGCATATCCTCCTTATAGGGAACTTCAACATGAAGACTTAGCATCATTCTTCCCGGTCCGTAGTCATGCACGATAAGATCATGCATGCCGAGTATCCTCTCATCACACATGACGATGTGTTCTATCTCTTTTATGAGTTCAGGATCTGGAGCCTTTCCAAGAAGAGGATCGACAGTATCCTTAAATGCGCTTATTCCCGTGAACATGATCATTATTCCCACGATCAGTCCGCCGTATCCGTCAAGAGCCACATGCCAGAAAGTACCTGCAAATACGGACAGTAAAACGACTGTTGTTGCCAGCACGTCGCTAAGGCTGTCTTTTGCTGTTGCTTTTAAGGCAACACTTGTTATCTTCTTTCCGACCGATATGTTATACCATGCCATATATGCCTTAACAAGAATCGAGAATAAGAGTATCACAAATACATAGTATTCCACGTGAGGCAGCATAGGATGAATTATCTTGTAGATAGAATTCTTTATCAGTTCGTATGCCATTAAAAGGATGAGGAATGAAACTATTACACCGGATATATATTCGATCCTTCCATGACCGAAGGGATGCTCGCTGTCAGCCTTGTTTGATGCGAGTTTGAATCCAATCATTGTAACTAGTGAACTTGCTGCATCAGAAAGATTGTTGAACGCATCGGCAGTGATTGCTATCGCACCGGTAAAAACTGCGGCAAAGAGTTTTACCGCGAAAAGAAGTATGTTAAGTAAAATACCGACAATGCCGCAGAGCCTGCCGTATTTATCTCTTACATTCAGATCGCTGTAATTTTCACTTTTTATGAATATCCTTGCAAGAAGTGTGATCATATCAACTCCTCATATTAAATTATGTCAACCAGTGTTCTGGTTGACATAACATTAATCATCTATTGAATAAATATCATTTCTCGGCTGAGCGCAAAGGACCTTGCTTCCAGGTTCTATGCTGTGTGTCAGCCAGACGCTTCCGCCTATCACACAGTTGTCTCCTATCACGGTATCACCGCCAAGTATGGTTGCTCCTGCATATATAACAACATTGTTACCTATATCAGGATGTCTCTTTATACCTTTGACAAGCGTGCCGTCAGGATTTACATCAAAGCTCTTTGCACCAAGAGTAACACCCTGATAGAGCTTCACGTGTTCTCCTATAGTCGTAGTCTCACCTATAACGACACCCGTGCCGTGGTCTATGAAGAAATACTTTCCGATGGTGGCACCGGGATGGATATCTATACCGGTCATGGTATGAGCATACTCCGTCATCATACGGGGTAGGATCGGCACATTAAGTTCGTAAAGCCTGTGTGCGAGTCTGAATACGCTTATGGCTTCAAATCCCGGATAGGCAAGCATTACTTCCTCTTCGCTCTTTGCTGCGGGATCTCCCTCGTAGGCTGCCTGAACATCAGTCTTTAGGATCTCCTTTATATCGGGCAGGGACTTTGTCATCTTTGAAGCTATATCGCGGCACTTCCCATCATCCTCTAAAAAAGGCATAAGAAGCTTTCTTAGAAGCACCTCTGACATATCTGTGTCAACCTTCTCATGTCCGTCTCCGATAGAGTTCGGATCGAAGATCTCGGGATAAAGCGCACCCCTTAATAATTCAATTAATTCTATGACCTGACTCTTAAGTCCGGCCAGACTGTAGTTTTTCATATTTATTCTTTTCCGCTCCAGCAATAAGTGCAGACCTTATCGCTGTCAAGTCCGATTGATTCCAAAAGATCATCAAGTCTGTGATATCTGAGTGTGGTAAAGTTAAGCTGCTTTCTTATCTCCTCGAGCATTGAGCTGTAGCGGTCGCTGTTGGGATCAGCATAATCAAGAAGCACTTCATTGCTGACATCGTCACCTTCCTTGACAGCTATCACTCTTCTTCCAATAAGGTCCATATCGGAATTTGATCTTGAGAAGTTTAAGAACTTGCATCCGAATAAAAGCGGAGGACATGCGGGTCTTATATGCACTTCTCTTGCGCCGGACTGATACAGAAACTCAGTTGTTTCTCTTAACTGCGTACCTCTTACTATACTGTCATCTATAAGTACCATGCTCTTGTCCTTTATAAGGTCATGAACAGGTATCAGTTTCATCTTTGCTATCAGGTTTCTCTTGCTCTGCATGGTCGGCATGAAACTTCTGGGCCATGTGGGAGTATACTTTATAAAGGGTCTTGAGAAAGGTATACCGCTTTCATTTGCATAGCCTATTGCATGAGCTGTACCCGAATCAGGTACACCTGCGACTATATCTGCCTTAACATCATCACGCTTTGAAAGAAGCGAACCGCAGTTATATCTCATCCTCTCAACACTTATACCCTCGTATGAGCTTGAAGGATATCCGTAATATACCCATAAAAAGGCACATATCTTCATTTCCTTACCGGGATCAACAAGTGTAATTACGCTCTCCGGTGTGATGACACAGATCTCGCCGGGTCCCAGTTCCTTATGATCCGTATATCCGAGATTCAGATATGCAAAGCTTTCAAAAGCAGCACAGTATGCACCTTTCTTGTGACCTATCGCGATAGGAGTTCTTCCCATGCGATCCCTTGCTACATATATGCCCTTGGGAGTCAGTATCATGATGGACATCGATCCGTCGATCAGCTCCTGAGCATACTTGAGTCCTTCTACTATATTGTCACGCTGATTGATTATAGCTGCACAAAGCTCGGTAGCATTTATATCGCCTCCGCTCATTTCCAAAAAATGAGTGTTACCGGCAGAAAAGATCTCACTGACGATCTTATCCGTATTGTTGATCTTTCCTACGGTTGTTATGGCATATGTTCCGTGATGTGAACGAACGATCAAAGGCTGGGGCTCATAATCAGATATACATCCGATACCCAGGCTTCCTTCCATCTCATTTACATCTTTTTCAAACTTTGTCCTGAAAGGAGAATTTTCGATATTATGAATGGCGCGGTCAAATCCCTTCTTGCCATATACCGCCATACCTCCTCTTCTCGTTCCGAGATGAGAATGATAATCGGTTCCGAAAAATAAGTCAAATACACAATCCTCTTTAGAAGCAACAGCAAAAAAACCGCCCATACTAGCTCTCCTTGTTAATCAAAAAATAAAAACCACTTTATAATTCTATTTATTTATATCCAAATTGTAAATATGCAATTTATCGAATTTGGAGAATCTAATCAAAGATCACTCGTTAATATTTCCTCCGAGGCGCCAGATCGAAACTCTGTCTATACCACAGTCTCTTGCCGTTTGTGTCCAGCTTTTTAAGGTCTCCTGATCGGCATACCATATCTGATGACTGGTCGAATTCTCATCTAAATAAGAAAAATACAAGACTTTGCTGTTTTCATCCCTTTGTACATCTGCATGACTGTCTATACGGATCTGCTCAGCAAGACAATAATCTATCTGCGCGACCGTTCCGTCGTCTGAGAAATCAAAACCGCCGCCGGCAAATGCCATATTGGGTTGACCTTTAAGAGTCTTCATCTTCTCACACAGTTCTTTGATCCATGCTATATCTGCCTTGGGACCGGCTTTTGTTCCATACCCGTTTAAGTTGTAACACATCATCACATATTCGGCATACTGTGGCCATTCATATTCCGTTACCGGTGCGGATGGCTCGAATACCACTCGTACAGGGATCGACTCATTTTGTGCCTTTTGACAGAGTACATTCACAAACTCATAAAAATGCTGCCATAGTTTCTTATCTTTTTTTATGGCTTCATAATCTATCTCGATCCCTTCGCATCCAAGTTTCTTTGTCAGCTTTATAATGTCATCCGCATGACTGTCTGCCAGAGCTCGATCCCCCAAAAGGTCATATAAAAGATCAGTGTCTTTTAACGAGGAACCCTGCTCCAAAAGCTTATCGTTTACAAAGGTAAGATAAGTATGCTTATTATCTAGCCTGCCACTTTTATCAAGATTTTTGAATGTTTCCTGTGTATCTTCAGGTATGAACGGTTCACCGTTCACATCATAATAGGCGGCAAAAAAGCATATGGTGTTAAGATCATCACCGATCAGCTCAAGTTCCCTATCGGCGGTATCATAATCCCAGTAGGGATACCAGACGCTGACATCAGATGATCCGCTTCCGGTAGTATCTGTTGTTTTAACACTACCGGTCACCACGGGATCACCGTCATTCGGGCCCTTTTCTTTTATCACCTTGATCTCCTGCTCTGGTTGATCTGTGTCCGTTACGTTATTTTGGCAGCCTGTGAATACAAATACAAGGAGCAAAACGATCAACGAACCTGCAAAACCTTTTTTCATCTATCAGACTCATTTCTCCGGATCAGATGTTTTTAATGAACCAGTTCACCAGTCCGGCAAATATATCGGAAACCACTTCTACACCCTTCTTGGCACCTTTCAGTTTATTCGTATAGATCAGACCTTCATTCTTATCTGTGATCTGAATCTTTTCAAACACGGCATCGTATACATCATCAGCTATATTTCTCTGGCTGTAGCCATACTCAGTCCATGCGCTCTGAAGGTAGATACTTCCGCTCTCCGATTTATCAAGCTTGTAATCCTGCCATACGGGCTTATCATCAATTATAACCGTTATCGTATCATCACTCAATGATATCCGCAGTTTTCTGTTACCAAGTTCATTAATGGATATTATAGGACGATACTCCTCGGCACCGTCTGCCACGGATCTTACTTTTTGCGCAGCCGCTTCAGCTGACATCTTCGAATACTGTGAAGACTGTGATACGCTGGTGGCATATCTTGCAAGCGCCGAATACTCATCCGCCAGAGTATCCCTCTTATCCTCTTCAACCGAGATCTTGGGAATACCGTCAAAGTCATACAGGTCGACGTCTTCCTTTAGTTCTCCGTTTTGCAGAAGTGAAATGTGGTTATTCATGAGTCTGACTTCTATGCCGTTACTCAGCTCATCATTTGCACGCAAAAATACTGACTGGCATCCCAGCTTGTTTCCCTTAAGATTGGCTTCGAATACCACGTCTGAAGGAGTGGAATCCAAAAGCTTACATAAACCTGTATCCGAAGGAAGTGATGTGAGAACCAAAAGCTCATCGTTTGTTTTAAATTCCGTTATGCCTTTAAGTGTCTGCCAATGTGACTTCTGGCTCTTGTCGCCTTCAGCAAAAACTATTGAGCCTTTATCTTCTTCGTCAAGATCATCCCATACACGCATCAGCAGATGATTCGTATACCAGTTTGCCTGAGGCTGAAGTCTTGTGAGATCATAGATACTGCTTTCCTTTGTATTAAGCGAATATCCTTCTCTGTTAAAATTCATAACAAAAGTATTTGCTATCGCAGCTTCATTTACTGCACTTACTTTGTCATTTTCACCAAACTTGCCTGTATTGGAATGAAGCAGGACATATGCACCAGGAACCTTTGAGAGTCCCTGCATGTATTCCTTTTTCATAAGATCATATTCACCTGAGATCCTTTCCTTCATCTGTGAATATGATTCGACCGGAATATCGTTGGCGTCTCTTATGAAATCCATAAGGAAATGATTGTAATCCCTGCCGAAGTTTTTTGACATGGCCGAATACTCGGTACTTTCAAGCTCACCGATAAATCTGTCATATCTGTCGAACACGTTTATATAACTCAACCTGTATCCGTTGCTTCCGATCTCCCAGAAAGAAGTCTTTTCGAGTTCCAAAAGATCCTTGGGCATGAGGAAATACGTATCGTTTATCGTAAACTTTTCGGCATATGTAAACATCGTTGCCTTATAATTGTACTTCTCCATGACTTTCTGAGAATAAACAGCCGTATCATGTCGTCCGTCTTCAAACATGAGATACAATGCTTTATCTGGAAGAGGCGTGCCGTTTTTATAATAATCCTCAATATCTTTTTGAGATATCGTCACATACCCGCTCTCTTTCAGTGCCTCAAAATGTTCCTCGAGTTTTTGTGCCGATATTCTGCTGGTCGTGCCCTCTCTGTCAACACCGAAATATGAAAGAGCAATGAATCCGTGATCTGTTCCGGATACAACTGACTTATCCTGTGAATCGTATGGCTGATAAACCACAAAAGTAAACAATTGTCTTATTATAAGGATCAATACCGCAATAATGACTGCCAGCTGAAATATTGACCTTATGAACTTTTTTACATCCTTTGATGTTTCAAATTTATACATAACATTCTCCGCCGTTATCAATTATTGCAAAAATGATCCAATAATCTTTTTGTGTTTTCATTGTTATCGCTGATCGCCTTTATTAGCATCTCGATCTGCGCATTTTTCTGTTCAATAAGTTCGTCTCTCTTTCTAATCTTCTCCTGTAAATTATTTCTTTCCTCTTCTATCTGGGCGATAAGTGCATCTATCTTCTTCTCCAGATTTTCTGTTCTGAGGTCATTTACAGCAGTGCTTTGAGCAGTAGACTCGGTAACTGCATTTACTACGGGCGCTTTTCTTTCAACGCTTTCTTCTGTTACAACAGGCGCTTTTTCTGCCTCGGCAGTAGTTTCTGCGATCACCGTGCTTTCAGCTGTTTCTTCTATCTTTGTACTTTCAACAGTTTCTTCTGCCACCGCCACTTGAGCAGTTTCGATCTGTGCTGTCTGAGACTCGGCTGCCATTACAACTGACTTGGTTTCTTTCTTCTCTTTGGCTTTGACATCGTCATAGAATTCCTTCAAAGCCTCTGCTCGGATCATATTCTGACCGTTTATAACCTCAACATACTTTTCGAATCTTCCGCCATTCATCTGAGAAATGACATCTTCAGATTTGATACCCAAAACCGCTGCAAACTCGGATGGAGTGATATGTTTTTTGTTTTTTAACAGTCTTCTTCTCAGTTTTCTCTCTGCAGCCTTAACATCATCAGGCGTCATTCTGGTTCCCCATGTGGACTTCCAGAATGTGAACCATGCTATGGGCATCTGCCATAACAATACCAGTTCATAGTACAGACAGAACAGCATTCCGTATATCCATGTCGAACTCTTTCTGAGCAGCAGCTGAGCCATACTCATCATAAGCGACATAAGGAATATTCCCAGCACAAACGCTGTAGGGAAAACATGCTGTGTGATCGGAACATACACCAGGTTATACGCAACTACCAAAGGAGCTGCGATCGGAACCACAAGGCCCATATAAAACGTAACAGCTGCGAATGGTTCCTTTCTCCACATGAAAGTAGCTGCGATCAGAGATTCTCTAAGCCATGATCTCTTCCATCTCATCTGCTGTTTCAAAAATATCTTATGATTATTGGGAACGATCGTCTGGCATACCGCAGTATCCTGGTATGTTGCCCTGTGATGACGCAAAATGAAGTTGGTCATCGATCTGTCATCACCGAAAGTAGCCTTCTGACCAAGGAACCTCTGGTTTAGCCATGCATCCTTATTCTCAAGTATTATTGATTTTCTGTAGCAGGACAACGGTCCTGACAGGCAGGAAACAGAGTCAAAGAGTCCTTCCGCTGCCTTCATTACTCTGAATGCAACATAGTATCTTACTGCCTGCATCTTTGTCAGTGCATTTGTATATGTATTTGCAACGTCTGTTCTTCCTGAAACACCGCCCATCTTGGGATCCTTGAAAGGCTGTACGATGTTTCTTATCGCAAACGGATCAAGGAAACTGTCTGAATCAACAAATACCACAAGATCGTGCTTTGCCATCTCGGCACCTACGACAAGTGCTTCTCTCTTACCCGCATTCTTCTTCTGGACGTGATATGAAAGACGCCCTTCGACACCGTAACGGTCAAATGATTCCTGCTTCAACTTATCGATGATCTCTTTTATCTTTTCAACAGAACGGTCTGTTGAGCAGTCATCGATAACGATAACTTCAAGCTTGTCTATGGGATATTCCTGGTTCATACAGCTTGTTATCGTTCTCTGTATCCATTCTTCCTCATTGAAACACGGTATCAGTATTGAAACACCGGGTGTGTAATTCGGATCGACTTTTTTAGGTCTGTAAAACACTCCGAACAGGTATCTGCTCAGAAGAAATACCGCGGTGATCAGGCTGTAAAGGTACAGCATCTTGTTAAACTTGAAGTAAATGATGCTCTCTGCTCTCATAAGAAGGATACAAGCAACGGCAAACGTTATCAAAAGTGCGGAAGCCGTCAACATATATCTGTCCTTATTTGCCGCAGCATAATTATGCAGTGACTTTGTAAATGAAACACCGCATTTGTATTTTCCATCGGATGAAGTGAACAATCTGACAACTTCAACCTTCTGCTTTACACGCATCTCATAGCCCTCGGGCATACTTCCCGGAACAACTCTGAAACGCGCCTTTAAATTTTTCACCGTTTTTAAAGCTTCATAATCATTTTCATTAAGTTCGACCAGCATACCGGTGTTTGAAATATCGACAACCTTACCGGTCATTGTTCTTTTTGCGTCACCTACCGCAAAAGTCTTCAGTTCAACATCAAATCCGGTAACATATCTTATTCCCGATATCTGATCTTCAATATATTCCTCATAGCTTGAAACATCTTCAAGTTCATATCCTCGTCTCTCGGAATTGTCTCTTTCATGTGTTTTGTCAGGTACATGGTTTAAAAGACGTCTGTCCTCTTTCTCGAAGACGAGCTTATCCTCTATGATCGTCTGTTTATTCTTTTTTCCAAAGCTCATAAATAACCTCTATCATCTTAAATAGTCGTCAAGTCTCGCGATCGTATATCCCTGTGCGATCCATTCGGGTATCATAATGTCCAGTGCCTCAGCAGTATATTCTGCATTTGGAGACATATGCATTACCAGAACAGAACCGCTCTCAGCCGAGGCTTTTCCGTACCATGTACTCTTTCCGTTTCTTAATTCACTTACAAGCGCATCCACAGATCCGGCGTTGTAATCTCCCGTTGAGAAATCACCGCTGACAATGTATGAATATCCTACATCAAAGATCTGATACATACCTTCACGGCTGACTGCCAGTGTCGGCGGTCTGTAGATGGTTGACAGAGCGGACTTTCCGTTTATGTTCACATCGCCGCAATATCTGTTTAAAACCCCGAAACTTCTTACAACATCATTTCTGAGTTCTATAACTTCTGCATCCGTGAGTGACTCAAACGAATAATTACCTTCTCCGTCATCAGATTCATGCCATGCAACATAGTGAGAATCGGAATGCGACCCTATCATATGTCCGGAAGCTGCTATCGCTCTGAGCAGATTCGGGTTATTTGAGACATTGTTGGTCCTTACAAAGAAGTTTCCCTTAACTCCGTACTTGTCAAGAACGTACAACAATTCATTAATATTCTTTTCATATCCCCAGTCATCAAATGTAAGGAACAATACTTTTCCTGCCTGCACCTTACCCGTAACGTCGAACTTTTTCATCTCGGCGTCAGAGAATCCTGGAATAAATGTGACATCCGGGTTTCCTATATACCTTGAAGCCATGTAATTGTTCTGCTCGATGTCGCTTCCCATATTAGCTAAAACGTTCTTGGAATCAAATATCTGATTTGAAGAAGCCCGTCCGGGAGAATAAACGTAACCGGAATGTGAAAGCGCACTAAAGGTCTTTACCGCATAAGAAGTTGAATACTGCGCTTTTCCGTATACATCGGTATATGTCAGTGAGGCTATCTTAGTTGAAATAAACCTCTTTAAAAGATCGCCGAGCAATGTTTTTTGAGCACCCTCATTAAGATCCTTGTCCGCGGTAAAATAGTTCATGTTAAAGTATGCAACGCTTCCTCTGTGTGCATCTATCTTTGCACTGAGCGCTGAATAGAAACTGTTCACATCTTCTGCGTCAACATTATCCGAATGTACAAGTGCATATTCATGGCCTACCAGCATACACCCTGTTGCACAAACAGCTTCTCTTGTCTCATCCTGTACATCACCGTAAGGCTGGAATACCAGATCAAGCTGCGTTTCATATTTCCACTCGGCATATTTCTGTGCACTGAGAATATAAGTCGCAACATCATCAAACTGTGAATCTGTTTCCACACCTTTATCGATATAGGCAATGCCTACCTCATGTCCGTTTTCAAGTATCTTTTCTATATCATCATGGCAATCGGTAAGTTCATCAAATGTTACAAAGAATGTTCCTTTATATCCTCTATCATCCAGAATCTTTAAAACATCTTCCAAAACAACTCTGTTGGTTATTCCGTAGAATGTAAGGCTCATTGCCTTTTCGGATGTATAGACAAAATCCTTCTTTGCGGCATATTTGCCTTCATTTGCCTCACGCAAAGCCTTAAGGTTCTCTTCATCTATCTTCGGAACGCTGTCAGCGGTTTTTACAAGAGAATACACATCCACCACATCAAGCTGTGACTTCTTTGCGTTTTCCAAAAATGCTAAAACCCCGTCCGTATTAAAATCATCAGTTATTACAAAACAGTTTATCCTTCCTTTTTGTGCCGCAGTATCTTTGTGCGGTCTAACCAGTGAAAGACCGTTAACACGTGCCGCTTTCAAAAGGTCCCCGTCAACTGAACTTACCGGTATATAAAACTTTGCTTTTAAGGAAAGGTCTTTTTGTAGTCTTCTGACACCTGTACGCAGTTCTACATAGTCATCATAGATATCTTTACCTGCAAGATCCTCTCCGTTTATACCCTTAGTCGCAAAGCAGAAACCTGCCTCCGCGAGTTTCTGGGCTGTCTCGCCATATTCGTCAAGTTGAGCGTTACTTACAAAGAACGTGGCATTTGCCTCGTTTTCCTTTAACAGATCTATCAGATCCTGCGCCACATTTGCATCTGTAGGTATACCATCAAATGACAGACCCACTACTTTTTCCAAAGTATCAATATCTTCATATACATCCGCTTCGCTCAACCCGTTCTCATTCAGTAAAAATGCCATGTATTCCTCATCCGTCATGGCTTTGAACGAGTTCAGCTTTGTGACCTTGCAATTGTCCTGTTCCAGGGCATCAAGCACCCATGAAAGAACCGTGATGGCCTGCGACTCCTCAAGCTCTTTTGCCTGGGCATCCGTTGTAGGCTGCTTATCGATCGCGGGTTTTTGATAATCTATCTTGGGTTCCATCTCAAGTGCATCGATTATTCCATCCAATTTAAAGACAAGTATGGTACCGGAAGAAAGCCTTGAGACGTACTCCTGTGCCTTTTGACTGTCTTTAAAACTCTTTTCATTTAAATAATTACCCGAAGACGGCGCAACCAGTCTGTCATAGCCACACGCATTAGCAGCCATGCAGATATCATCTGTGTAATAAATACCGTTTAACATCAATTTGTCAGGGGTAATATCCAGAAGTGTTGAGAATACCTTTCTAGACGAAGAAAGGTTATAGATTATTTCCTCATCACTCATAAGATCTATGGCATCATTACCGTTAAGACCGTTATCCACGATGTCGTGACCCTTAGATGCGATGAGTTTTAATGTGTTATCATCTTCAGCTGCTTCCATTGCGGTTACAGCAAAAGTGACTTTCATGTTATGATCTTCCAAAAGTTCGATAGCTTTCTCGATAAGTACGCTATCCTCTGTTCCCTGGATGATTAATGCGATCTGCTTATCCTCCAAGGATTCATCATCCCTTATGACCTTTGCTCCCTCGCAACCCTTGTTATATTTTTCAAGAGCTGCTTCATATTCTTCGGTAGCATCGTAGGATATTCTTTTGAAAGTATTCAGATCTACGGCATCTGAGGAATCTTTGTTTTCCATGCCGCAGCCAAACGAAACTAGGAGTGTCACCATCATGATGACACCCATCAATACCTTGTATGGTCTTTTCATTTCCGATCTCCCATTCCCTCAAAGTAAAAACTGAAATGAACCTGTTATTCATTTCCATGTAAAACCCGCGGTAACCCGCGGGTTTCCATTTATTTCTTATGCATTAACGATCTGACCGAAGTCGGGCTTAAGTGAAGCACCGCCAATAAGTCCACCGTCAATGTCAGGCTTAGCAAGCAGCTCTGCAGCATTGCCAGCATTCATAGATCCGCCGTACTGGATACGTACAGCTTCAGCTGTAGCAGCATCGTACATCTTAGCGATAAGATCACGGATGAGCTTGCATACTTCCTGTGCCTGATCAGCTGTAGCTGTCTCGCCTGTTCCGATAGCCCAGATAGGCTCGTAAGCGATAACAAGTTCTTTAACCTGATCAGCTGTTACATCTGTAAGATCCCACTTGATCTGTCTCTCGATCCACTCCTTGTAAGTACCAGCCTTACGAAGTGCGAGTGACTCGCCGCAGCAAAGGATGGGCTTTAAGCCTGAAGCAAATGCCTTCTTAACCTTTGCATTGATAAGGATATCATTCTCACCGAAGATATCTCTTCTCTCAGAGTGACCGATGATGATATACTCAACACCTGCATCCTTTAACATAGGAGCTGAGATCTCACCTGTGAAAGCGCCCTTGTCTTCGATATAGAAGTTCTCGGCACCAACATGCACGTTTGTACCCTTAACAGCCTCAGCTACAGGTACGATATCGATAGCCGGTACGCAGTAAACTACGTCTACAGCATCGTTCTTTACAAGATCTTTAAGAGTTGCACACAACTCAACTGCCTCGCTGGGAGTCTTGTTCATCTTCCAGTTTCCGGCAATAATTCTTCTTCTAGCCATTGTATATCTCCTTATTTATCATCCGCAGCATATACACCGGGAAGTTCTTTACCCTCAAGGAATTCAAGAGAAGCACCGCCACCTGTTGAGATGTGGCTCATCTTGTCTGCGAATCCAAGCTGGTTGCAGGCTGCAGCAGAATCACCGCCACCGATGATTGTTGTAGCTTCTGTCTCAGCAAGAGCCTTAGCTACAGCGATTGTACCCTTAGCAAGTGTGGGGTTCTCAAATACACCCATAGGTCCGTTCCAAACAACTGTCTTGGCTTCCTTTGCAGCGTTTGCGAAAAGCTCCTGAGTCTTAGGTCCGATATCAAGACCTTCCATATCTGCAGGGATCTCACTTGAAGGAACATACTTA
>JAEEUS010000132.1 GCA_016290615.1 Lachnospiraceae bacterium
GTTTCTTTTTATATTGGATACTGTTGCATACTTCCCTATCATCAGGGGCAAGCACTCCGTTCAGGCGATAAACAAGATACTGAGCACCACCCAGCTTTTCTTTGATGTATATTCCGATAACAAAAATACCTATGTACGCCCCGAGAAAGTATGGAACAGAAACTCAGATACGATGTTTCTGCCTCATACCTATGATCCCTCAAACGGTCAGTTCAGACCCATCCTTGACGGTGTGATCTCAAGCAGGTTCTATCAGACACTTGCAAAGGCTCAGAGATCTGCCCAGGAGCAGTACAGCGATTCATGGGACAGATTCTTTAACAGGGTTAAGACCTTGAATGAAAACGGAATAGATATAGGCGATTACTGTTCCAGGATGTGCGACATAATGATGACCCGTGATGACAAGATGAGACAGATGGTCAAGAAGCACTTTAAACCTGAGGACTATTTTGAAGTAAGGGATCACATGATAGGAACGGGAATGATCGGAGGAAAGGCATGCGGCATGCTGCTTGCCAGAGCGATCATCAGAAACAGGGAGCCTGATATCGATGAGATACTCGAGCCGCATGATTCCTTCTATGCGGGATCCGATCTTTACTATACATATATCGTTGACAACAACCTCTGGGATATGAGGATAAGACAGAGGACAAAGGAAGGCTACTTTGAACTTGCATCCGAATTTGCCGAAAAGATAAACGCCGGAAGCTTTTCCGATGCCATGAGGGATCAGTTTTTAAGGATAATCGAATACTACGGCCAGGATCCCTATATTATCAGATCAAGCAGTATTCTAGAGGACGGTTTCGGCAATGCATTTGCCGGAAAGTATGAATCGGTCTTCTGTGTCAACAGGGGAAGCCTTGAAGAGAGACTAGATGAATTTGAGCGTGCCATAAAGACAGTCTATGCAAGCTCCATGAGCCTGTCAGCTCTTGATTACAGAAAAAGAAGGGGCCTTGATGAAAGAGATGAGCAGATGGCTCTTCTCATACAGAGAGTATCGGGATCATACTACGGAAGCAACTACATGCCGTGTGCAGCGGGTGTAGGTTATTCATACAGCCCTTACAGGATAATGAAGGACAGCGATCCCAATGCCGGAATGCTGAGGCTTGTCATGGGGCTTGGCACATCAGCCGTTGACAGGACAGAAGGCTCATATCCGAGGATAGTAAACCTTGATATGCCTCAAAAGACATCATATTCATCATCTGCCGACAAGCACAAGTTCTCCCAGGGCAAGGCAGAGGTCATAGACATGAACGAAAAGACTCTTAAAAAGCTTCCGCTTGAAAAGATGGAATCTGATATTCCTTCATATCTTGAAAGGATACTTCTTGAACATGACTACGATGCCGAGAGCAGATTAAGAGAAATGGGTCAGAGACGTGAAGTCAGGTTCATTTCATGCAAGGGCCTTGTCGAGAATAAGACCTTAATGGAACAGATGAGAAGGATGCTTAATTGCATTCAGGAAGAGTATGAATATCCCGTTGATACGGAATTTACCATAAACATCTCGCAAAGCGGTGAATATTCCGTTGATCTTTTGCAGTGCAGACCTCTGCAGGTACTAAAGAGCGCCGGGGGAACAGTGATACCCGACAACATAGATGAAAACCGCATTCTTTTGGAGAGCAGGGGCTCTTCCATGGGCATGTGCAAGACAACATCCCTTGATATCATCGTTTACGTTGATGCAGTTAAGTACTACAGCATGCCTTACAAGGAAAAGGATCTGGTCGCAAAGCTTATCGGAAAGATCAACTGGCATTACAGGGATCTGAATAAGCATATGATGCTCATTGTTCCGGGAAGAGTCGGTACTACATCTCCCGAACTTGGCGTGCCTACCGCATTTTCGGATATAAGTGCATACGAGATCATATGTGAGACAGAGGAGTCAAGAGCAGGATATAATCCTGAGCTCAGCTACGGCAGCCATATCTTCCAGGATCTTGTTGAAGCAAGGATTTTATATACTGCGGTTTTCAATAACGAAAAGACCATTCACTTTGAACCTGACAGGCTTTCTTCGTCAAAGGATATCGCAGGTGAATTTGATCAGTCACCTGCTCTCAAGGGCATTGTTCACGTGTATGACGTGAGTGATAAAAAGTGCGAAGTTTATAACGATATAGCAAACGAACATCTTCTCATCACATGCTGAGATATATGTTGCTTATCCACCAAAAAGGACTATAATTTTATATAAGGAATTACAAATTTGAAGGTGGGGAAAAACATATGGAAAAGGATGATGACAGAGGAAACTTTGGCAGACTGTCAAGGCAGATTCTATGTTACATACTTCTTGTATTTATAAACATCGCCTTAAACAGGCTCGTATCGAGACTTGGACTGCCGCTTTACATAGATAATGTCGGTACGCTGCTTGCCGCATTCCTTGGCGGATATCTTCCGGGCATTTTCGTGGGATATGCCACGAACATAATAAATGCAACGGCTGATCCGACCAATGCTTACTATGCGGGCATCAGTGTGCTCATCGCTGTCAGCGGTGCCTTTCTTGCAAGAAGAGGGGCGCTTGAAAAACTGTGGAAAGCTCTGCTCACCATACCTGTATTTGCATTTATAGGAGGCTTTTTAGGCTCCATACTCACATATCTCATGTACGGCTTCGGAATGGGAGAAGGCGTTTCTGCTCCTTTTGCCGCAAAGCTTCTTGAAAAGGGGTCGCTGAGCGTATTCTGGGCTCAGATGATCTCCGATGTATCGATCGATCTTGTCGATAAAGCAATCACCGTAATCATCGTATTCATCATAATAAAGCTGATCCCGAAGAAGTATCTTCACTTCATGGAGATGACAGACTGGCGTCAGAAGCCTTTCAGCGGAGAAGAGAGAAAGGCGTCTATAAAGAATTCCACAAGAAAACTGAGACTTCGCTACAAGCTTATCATAATCATCGGTACCGTAATGACCATCATCGCGTTTGTCACGGCTGCGATAAGCTATATCCTCTATCAGAGATTTGCGATAGAGCAGTTCACTCATACAGGAAACAGCGTTGCCTGCTTTGCAGCCAGAGAGATAGACGGCGACAAGGTTGAAGGATATCTTGAGAGCAAGACAAAGGATGATGATTACTACAGGATAGAACAGTCACTTGTCGATCTGAGAGCGACCAACCCCTACATTGAATATCTGTATGTATATCAGATAAGAGAAGACGGATGTCATGTCGTATTCGATCTTGATACCGATGAGGTTGAGGGGGCAGAACTCGGCGATGTAATCGAGTTTGATGATTCGTTCCATGACCTTTTACCCGATCTTTTAGCAGGAAACGAGATAGATCCGATAATAACGGATGACACATACGGATGGCTATTAACAGACTATGAGCCTATAAGGGACAGCAG
>JAEEUS010000055.1 GCA_016290615.1 Lachnospiraceae bacterium
TGATTGGTTGATAAAACAAATAAAAGAATATACGTATAAGGAATATAAAAAAGGCCGGATCAGATATGGATCCGGTCTTTTGCTATAGTTATCGCTTATCACATAAATATGCGTTTTTATCAAGGTTTTTGTGTACATAGACACATGACTTTGATATTATAAATAATGGCGAAAATCATAGATCAAAGGAGCCGTTGTATGAAAGAGTATGTGATGGGTAACGGAGCTATCGCTCTGGGTGCTTTAAAGGCCGGCGTAAACATGGCCTGCGGATATCCGGGAACACCTTCCTCGGAGATAATAGAGAACCTTTCAAAGTTTCCTCATGAAGGACTTCATCTTGAATGGTCCGTAAACGAGAAGGCAGCGCTTGAAGTCGCAGCAGCTGCGGCATATTCGGGAGCAAGAGCACTTGTTACCATGAAGCAGGTGGGATTAAACGTTGCATCAGATCCTTTAATGTCGCTTGCATATGTCGGAGTCGAAGGAGGACTCGTAGTGGTTTCTGCTGATGATCCGGGACCGATATCTTCCCAGACCGAGCAGGATACAAGAAGATTCGCGGACTTTGCAAGGATACCTGTATTTGATCCGAGCTCTCCCGAAGAAGCATTTGAGATGATACAGGATGCCTTTGAGTATTCCGAAAAATACAGGACACCGGTTCTGTTCAGACCTACGACTCGAATAGATCACGGTTATGCTTCTATAGATGCACCGGATTCATATGAACCCAAAAGCTATGACGGCTTTAAAAAGGATGCAGGAAGATTTGTCATATTCCCGCGTCTGTCTTATAAAAACCACGGCCTGATGGAAGAAAGAAATGTAAGGATAGGCGAGGATTTCTCTTCATACAGGTTTAATACATGTGAAGGAGATGACTCCCAAAAGGCAGTGCTTGCAAGCGGTGTAAGCTACATGTATGCAAAGGAGTATCTAAAGGATCATCCCGAAGTTAAACTCATACGCATAGCTACCGCATATCCTTTCCCCGAAAGCTTCATGCTTGATAAGCTTAAAGGCGTAAAAGAGATCATCTGCTTAGAGGAACTGAGTCCTTATCTTGAAGAGCAGCTCTTAAAACTTTGCGGAAAGCATGGTCTTGATATAAAGGTAGCCGGAAAGCTGACAGGTCATGTACCTCACATGGGCGAGCTGAGTGCTGACATAGTAAAGACGATACTTTCAAAATACCTTGATATAAATGAAGAGAGCATTTCTTCTGACATTGCAGAAATACCAAAGCTGCCAGCAAGACCGCCTGTTTTGTGCGCAGGCTGTCCTCACAGGGCATCATTCTATGCCGTAAAGAAGGCAATGGCAGGCAAAAAGACCTATTACTGCGGAGATATCGGCTGCTACACACTCGGAAATGCAATGCCTCTTGATATGGTTGATACATGTCTCTGCATGGGAGCCGGTGTCACTATGGCTCAGGGCTTTTCTCATGTGGATGATGAAGGCAAGGCATTTGCATTTATAGGAGATTCGACATTCTTTGCATCAGGCATCACCGGAGTCGTAAATGCCGTTATAAACGAAGCCGACATCACCGTATGCATTTTAGATAATTCGACAACGGCAATGACTGGCCATCAGCCTCATCCGGGAACCGGAAGAAACATGATGGGACATGATGTCGGGGCTGTTAGCATAACAAGGATACTTGAAGGCATAGGCCTTAAAAAGATAGTAACAGTCGATCCTCTTGATCTTAAAGGGGCAATCGAAGCTGTAAAGGGATGTGCCGAGATAAAAGGCGTAAAGGCTATCATATTTAAGTCTCCGTGCATAGCACTTGAAAGAAGTGATAAAAAGTGCAGCGTAAGTGATAAATGCATAGGCTGCAATAAATGCATAAACGAAACAGGCTGTCCCGCACTTTCAATAAATGAAGGCAGGGTGGAGATAGATCAGTCACTGTGTACCGGATGCACGCTGTGCGCTCAGGTATGCCCGATGAATGCCATAGGAGGTGCGAATGAATAAGGATATACTCATCTGCGGTGTCGGAGGACAGGGAACCGTCCTGGCATCAAGGATAATAGCAGCAGCTGCAATGGCAGAAGGCAGCACGGTACATTCTGCGGAAACGATAGGAATGGCTCAGAGAGGCGGCCCGGTAACAAGCCATGTAAGGATAGGAGATGAGGCTTTCTCTCCCATGATACCCAACAAGAAGGCAGATCTTATCATAGGCTTTGAACCCTCTGAAGTAGTAAGGAATATAAACTATCTTTCAAAGGACGGAATAGCTGTCGTAAATACATCGCCCGTTAAACCCGTTACCGAATCACTCACAAGATCAGGTTACGACGGAACTGAGATGGTCGAGTATCTTAAGAAAAACGTTGACTGCATATTTGTTGACGGACTAACGGAGTGTGAAAAACTCGGATCCGTAAAGTTTCTAAATATACTGCTTCTCGGAATAGCAGCGGGATCGGGAAAACTCGGGATCAAAAAAGAAACGATAATCGATCAGATAAAAGCAAGAGTAAAAGAGAAGTTTATAGAGGCAAATACAAATGCCTTTTTAACCGGATACGAAATAGGCAAGACAAAGGAGAGCCAGGATGAAACTTAATGAAACACAGATCAAACAGGTAGATGCACAGATCAAGCGTCTTTTAAAGACAGACAGCTACTACGGAAAGCTTTACCGTGAAGCGGGAATAACAGGATGTGAATCCCAGGAGGATTTTGAAAAGATCCCGTTTTCGAGCAAGGCTGACTTAAGAAACGCTTATCCGCTCGGAATTCAGGCTGTAAGCGATGAAGAAGTGGTAAGGATACATTCATCAAGCGGTACGACAGGAAAGCCTGTAATCATCCCATATACAGCAAAGGATGTTGATGACTGGGCGGTTATGTTTGCCAGATGCTACGAGACAGCAGGCATCACATCAAAGGACAGACTTCAGATAACTCCCGGATACGGACTCTGGACAGCAGGTATCGGATTCCAGGCAGGCTGTGAAAAGCTCGGTGCCATGGCTATCCCCATGGGACCCGGTAATACGGAAAAACAGCTTCAGATGATGGTCGATCTTAAATCAACAGTCATTTGTGCCACATCATCCTATGCACTGCTTCTTGCCGAAGAGATAGAGCGCAGAGGAATGAAGAAGGACATCTTCCTTAAGAAGGGTGTCATCGGTTCCGAGAGATGGAGTGAGAAAAAGAGAGAATACATCCATGACAAGCTGGGTATCGAACTTTATGATATCTACGGACTCACGGAGATATACGGACCCGGTATCGGAATAAACTGCGACAAGCAGACAGGAATGCACTACTGGGATGATTATCTCTACATAGAGATCATTGATCCCGTTACAGGCAAGAACGTAGAGGACGGCGAGGAAGGCGAGATCGTTATCACAACACTTGTGAAAGAAGGAGCACCTCTGTTAAGATTCAGAACCCACGATCTTTCACGTATCATCCCCGGCGAGTGTCCCTGCGGATCAAAGTATCCCAGACTCGATATCATCCGCGGAAGAAGCGATGATATGTTCAAGGTTCACGGCGTGAACATGTTCCCGAGTCAGGTTGAGGAGCTTTTGGGTCAGATCGACGGAGTTTCAAGCGAATACAACATCAACATCGCTCATGATGATGAGATAAACAAGGATGTAATCCTAATCACTGCAGAGGCTGAGGGAAGAGTTAACTTCGAAAAGACAGGCAATCTGATAAAGGAAGCATTCAAGTCAAAGATGAATGTCACGCCTCGTGTAACGGTGGTACCTGTGGGAACACTGCCGCGTTCCGAGAAAAAGACAAAGAGAGTATTTGACCACAGAGAAGAATAGTTTTAAAAGGGAAAAGAGGGAGAAAATGAAAACAAACAAAACAAAGATATGCGTGTCAGCTGTGATAATGACAGTTCTGCTCATACTGCTCACATATCTGGCACAGCTTTATGCAATGGTAAAGGCAGGGGACAGAAGCGTTGCTCCTGTCATGGCTTTGGGGATATTCATCCTTGCAGGTGTGATAGTGGTGGTAGTTCCCGCAATAGTCTTTATCATAAACAGATTCAGCGAATGGTTCAGCAAGGCGGAGATCGGAATGACGGGAGCAGTGACATATGTACTGTTTACGGTATGCATGTTGGCGGTATTCCCGTTCATAAAGGTTCCGTATTCAATGATACCGAGTGCGGAGATGGGAGCAGGATATATCACGCTTCTTATACAGCTGTTTACGATCATACCTGCAGTGATATGCGCGCTCATCAGCCTTGTATATATGCTCAGCAAGAAAAACTCATAGGGGGAAAATATGAACAGCAGAAAAGTCGGAAGATTTGCAGTCACTGTCATAACGGGAGTTTTATCAGCGATAAGCGGATATGCTGTATCAAAATACCTGGACAGCAAAAAGGATGATATCGATATCATACCTAATAAGGAAACAGATCCTATAACAGATCATACAAAGAGTGACGTCTATAAGGCATGAGTGAGGAATGTATGAAGAAGATAATCAGTATTATTGCAGTCTCATCATTTATCATAAGCCTTATGGCATGTGGCTCATATTTCATTCCTCAGGACTGGTATGACCAGACGCTTGCATATTATGAAGAAGGATTTGGTAGCGGATGGAAGAATGAGAGAGACGATCTGAGGATCACCGACGAGATGAAGGATGAGAGCATCGAATTCGGATATATGTTAAAGGATCTTGACGGTGACGGAGCAGACGAGCTTTTGATAGGAATCATTGATGATTCCGATGAGACAAAGTTTACCGATATTTATATCTGGCATCGCGATATCGGAGCCTTCAGGATAATGAGCGGGGGAGAAGGATACTATATGTATCTTTGCGACTCCGATATAATCCGTGAGGATTCATGGTACGGGTCTGCTACTAAAACCCAGTACATGAGATACGATTCAAAGGATAATTCATTTCTGATAGTGGACGGTGGCAGCAAGCCGAAAAAATGTGAACTGACAAGCTTTAGAAGCGGAGCAAGATAAGACTTAGATGTATCTGATATCTTTGTATTTTGATGAAAAGACAAATAAGACTCTTCAGAGATATATAGACAGGATAGCCAAGAGTACGGGCAACCTGTTTATGACTGAAAACAAGGTGCCGCCTCACATGACGGTAAGCGCGATAGAAGCAAAGAGCATAGATGAGCTCATCGATTCCTTTGAGAATATCTGCCGTAAAGTGAAGTCTGGTGAAATAATGTTTGTTTCAACCGGTCAGCTGCTTCCCTATGTATTCTATCTGGCTCCTGTTATGAACAGCTATCTTGCAGGTATGTCACGTCTTATATATGATGAATATTCAAAGTTAGAGGATATAAAAATAAGCAGGTATTATCAGCCGGATAAGTGGCTTGCGCATGTAACGCTTGCAAAGAAGCTGACAAAGGATCAGATGATGACGGCACTTGATGTAATGCAAAACGAATTCGGGCCGTTTGAAGCAAGAACCGCTAGGATAGGTCTTTCAAGAGTCAATCCCCATGAGGATGTAAGGACTCACATACTGGATATATAAACAAAACCGGATATTGCATCCGGTTTTTGTTTTATTTATCTTTCTTTTTTTCTATGCATTTTTTAAGTTCGTCTGCATTCTCGGGTAATGTCAGGCTTCCCTGGTTTCCGTTAAAGCTTCCGAGTGTAAGAAACTTCTTCGGGGCTATTATCATGCCTATTATGATGCCGATGAGTATGAGACAGATCGACATGAGTCCTACTTCCGTATCGGTAAAGCAGCCCTCGCTTATCTTTTTTATTGTATCCTTTATCATGGTTTTCCCCTTTCATTTTCCTTTTTGGATATTATACCATAATAAACAGAGATAAATGTATTAAAAAATACATGCAGGAAAGATCACATATACACATTTTGATATATCAGTTTTTTTCGATTGGAGGAAGCATGAATTCAATAGAAAAGATCAAGGGGAAGGAATTCTACGAGGCTATAGTGAACTTTGACGAGAGTGAAGAAGCCAGAGACTACTACGAAGACTTCATGAAGGCAGAGGCTGATGAAGAAGCTAGAGAAAAGGACAGGGCTCAGATCATAGCTAACTTCGTTGCAGCAAACGACCTTGATATCAGTCAGTACAAGGATTTCGGATGGGATCCGGTTACACTTCCAAAAGAGAACATAGACTGCTTTTACAGCATACTTGACTAACAGAATAAATAAAAATGACAGGCCGGATCAGCCATGATCCGGTCTTTTCACGGATCTGTTACACTGTTTTTGAGATATTATAGATAGTCACAGAGGTTGCGGGGAATGATGAAGATGCGCACATACAGGGATAAAATCGTATATTGTGCAAAAGATCCCAAGATCGTCCTGATCCAGATGGTGGATGAGGATATGATCGACATGCTCTCAGAACAGTACCATATCATAAGCAGTGCGATAGATTATCCGATCCTTCTTGCAGGATATGTCGTTAATGACTGGAATAAGGATTTAAGCCCCTGGAAAGCCAAGGCGGTATTCGGAAAGAAGGGTTTTGAAGGCTGTGCAAAGGAAACACTTAAGGATCTTACAGATTCATTCATCCCTCAGCTAAAGAAAGAGCATGATCTTGACGATGATATATGTGTGATACTGGGCGGATATTCCCTTGCGGGACTGTTTTGTCTATGGAGCGCATATCAGACGGATGAGTTCTATGCAGTTATGGCAGCATCCGCTTCTGTCTGGTTCAAGGACTGGATAAAATATGCTTCAGAAAATGATATAAAGTGCCAGAATGTCTATTTAAGCCTGGGTGATAAGGAAAGCGATACCAAGAATCCTGTCATGAAAACGGTGGGGGACTGCATGAGAAAGCAGTTTGAGATACTGTCTCAAAGCGACATTAATAACTGCGCACTCGAGTTTAACGAAGGAAATCACTTCACCGATGTGGCAAAAAGATGTGCAAAAGGCTATGAATGGTGCATGCAGCAGATAAAAATATCATGATTTGTTACACTAATAAGTGTATAATTATATAGATGTGCATGATCCTGGAGGATACATATTTGAAACATGATCTTGATGAAACATTAAAAATCGTAATGGAAAAAAAGCGTGGCATGGAAATAAGGAGCGAACGCATAAAACTGATGATATGCAACGCTCTTGTGATCGCCCTGACTATCGGTGCATTTTCATTCATCGTATATAAGAGCGGCGGAACAGACAGCTACGACCATGATTACTTCGGAGGATTCATGCTCGCACCTGAGATAGGAGGGTATATCCTGGTGGCTCTTGTAGCTTTTGCCGCCGGAATATGCGCTATGCTGGCGATACAGCATTATAAAAAGATACAGGACTTTGGCAGGGTATGAACTACAGGTTCGAAAGAAAGAATAACAGTATCTACCATCCGGCTGTCCTAGCCCTGATGGGGATATCAATAATCTTGAATATACTGTTGTCCATGGTAGTAAGGGCAACTGATCTTCCTCTATATATCGATACAGTCGGTACGATAATCGCCACCGCAATGGGAGGCATCGTGCCCGGAATCATTGCGGCATTTATCACAAATGCCGTCAATTTCTTTATGGACGGAGAGTCCATTTTCTATGCACCGCTCAATATGCTGATAGCGATCTTTTCGGCATCTTATTTCGGTGAACATTCAAAGCTCAGAAAACATAAATATCATCGTGTTTATTACGTGCTCATCCTGGCACTCATAGGCGGCGGGATAGGAGCGGAGATCACATGGTATCTTTACAGATCGCCTTCCGATTCTCCCATAATCGTATCTGTTTCCGACTTTTTATCAACATATCTGGGACTGAGCGTATGGGGCTGCCACATGGTAGCAACATATATGACCGATGTTGTTGACAAGGCTCTTTCAGTAGCGCTCTCGCTTGCCATAATCAGGCTGACTCCCGCAAAGATAAGGGAAATGGTAAAACTCTCTTCATGGAGACAGAAGCCTATGTCTCAGGACGAGCTTGACAAGGCTTCAAAGAGATTAAAGGGCAGGATATCGATAGGAACCAGAATAAATCTGATCATCATCTTCTCGACACTTCTGATGACCGTTGTCGCTCTTGCATTCTCGATAATAAGCTTCAGGAACAATACTCTTGATTCTCTGTCAAACGCCGCGGATCAGATGTCGTATCTTGCAGCAAGCGAGATAGACGCCGACATGGTCGACTCATACATGAAAATGGGAAATTATGCACCCGGATATACAAAGACCAGGGAAAGACTGACTGTTTTAAAGAACAGCTCGCCGGATATTGCATTTTTATACGTTTACAAGATCAAGGAAGACGGATGTCATGTCATTTTTGATATCGATACCGTTTTAAATGACGGTACATATGTGCCGGGAGATCCGCCGGGACTCATACTTCCGTTTGAAAAAGGAACCCTGCCATATCTTGACAAGCTGCTTGCCGGTGAAAAGATAGAACCCATGCA
Source organism: Lachnospiraceae bacterium (assembly GCA_016290615.1). Lineage (GTDB taxonomy): Bacteria > Bacillota > Clostridia > Lachnospirales > Lachnospiraceae > Colinaster. Next base: position 8,452 of record JAEEUS010000055.1, read on the forward strand.
GATAGAGGATGAATACGGCAGCTTTTTATGCTCATATTATCCTGTTTATGACAAGGACGGAAACTGCGTCTGCTATGCTGTCGCAAACGTTGAATCGGAACTTGTAGGGATACAGCTCAATCACTTTGCCGGAAGAGTGCTTCTTCTGTTTGTGGGATTTTTGCTTCTCATAGTCGCGATAAGCATACTTACGACAAGATATCATATCGTTATGCCCATAATGAGCATGACTGCATTTGCCAATGACCTGGCTGAGACTGCAGGCGGAGCAAACGAAGAGAGCCTTGAAAAGATCGAAGAGATAGACATACATACAAACGACGAGGTAGAACAGCTCTATCGCGCCTTCTGCAAGCTTACGGGTGATACCGTTGAGCAGCTTAACGAAAACAAGAATAAGACTGAAGCGATAGCCAAGATGCAGAATGTCTTAATCATCACGATGGCGGATATGGTCGAGAGCAGAGACTCCGATACCGGAGCCCATGTAGCAAAGACAGCCGCATATGTGAGGATCATACTTCAGGGACTTAAGAAAAACGGCTATTATGCTGAAAAGATCACCGACAAGTACATGCGAGACGTTGAGATGAGTGCGCCTCTGCATGATGTCGGAAAGATAAACATTCCCGATGCTATCCTAAATAAGCCGGGAAAGCTTCTTGATGATGAATACGAGATAATGAAGACCCATACGACTGCGGGCAAGAAGATAATGGAGAATGCCATAAGCTCCATGGAGGGAGACAATTATCTTAAGGAAGCCAGAAACATGGCAGCATATCATCATGAGAGATGGGACGGAAAAGGTTATCCGGAAGGACTTCACGGTGAGGTCATTCCGCTTTCTGCACGTATAATGGCGGTTGCGGATGTATTCGATGCACTTAGCAGCGCAAGAGTATACAAGCCCGCATTCCCGTATGAAAAAGCGATGCAGATAATAAAGGACGGTTCTGGAACACAGTTTGATCCAAAGGTTGTTGAAGTATTTGTGGAATCGTCAGCAGAGGTAAAGAAAGTACTTAAGAGGTATCAGGAGATACGATGATAAAAGGACGCTTTAAAAACTTCATAGCGATACTTGCTGTCCTTATCTTTTCCTTTAGTCTGGGTGCATACTGCGCGCAGACTGATGAGAGCGAGAATGAAGAGATCGTTCAAAAGAACCTGATAGGCGGAGGCTATGCTGCCACCGAACAGATAAAGGGAGCATATTTTCTGCCCGTTTTGTACGATGCTTCAAACGGACTTCCAACATCCGAAGCCAACTGCATACTTTCTGCGAGCGACGGATATATCTGGATAGGCGGCTACAGCGGCGTTGTTAAATATGACGGGATAAATTTTGAAAAGCTTGACGTTAATGACGGCCTTACCAGTGCCAGATACATGTATGAGGACAGCCTTGGCAGGATATGGGTCGCAACAAACGACAGCGGTGTTGTCGTTATAGACGGCAATGAGAGGATCCGCTATACCAAGAAGGACGGACTCTCATCTGATTCCATCAGGGCATTTGCCGAGGATTCAAGAGGCAACATATTCATAGGTTCCACAGCCGGAATATCCTATGTCGATTCACAGATGAACCTTCACAGGATAGATGATGAGAGGATAAACAGCGAGAGGATACTAAGACTTGTTGCCGATCCCAACAAGACTGTTTACGGACATACGGGAAACGGAGAGGTATTCACCGTTTCAACTCAGGGCATCGGAGATTACAAGGGAACGAGCGATACGACGATGGAAAAGATAACGACTATCCTTCCAGATCCCGAAAATCCCGGAATGCTCTATTTTGGTACGAGCAGCGATTACATATATTACGGAAAACTGAGCGATTCATACAGCCATATGAAAAAGATCGGAACAAAGCCTGCCGTAAATATCCACTGGATGGATTATTCATGCAACAGGCTGTGGCTGGCATCTACTCAGATAGCCGGATATGTTGATACTCATGATGTGTTTGTGCCGTTTGAGTCGACTCCCATAAAAGATGCTTACGAGATGATGACGAGCGACCTTCAGGGAAACATGTGGTTTGCATCATCAAGATACGGTGTCATGAAGCTTGCTGCGGATAACTTCCTGGATATGACGGGAGCAGCGGGCATTGAGCCTGTTGTCGTAAATGCCACATGCAAGAGAGGCACATATCTTTATGCGGGAACAGATAACGGACTTAAAGTCATCGATCAGAACTATCATGAGAAATTTAATGCGCTGACCGAGCATTTCAAGAATGCAAGAGTACGCTGCATCATGAATGACTCAAGGACCCATACATGGTTTTCTACCTTTGCAAGCGGCATCGGACTTGTCCGTCTTGACATGGGCGGAACACTGACAGACTATACCGTAAAGGACGGTCTTCCGAGCAATGACATTCGCTGCACATACGAGATGAGCGATGAAAGGATCGTTGTCGGAACAAACGAAGGTATTGCGATATTAAAGGACGATAAGGTAGTAAAGAGCTACAAAAAGAGCGACGGACTTAAAAACCCGGTCATCCTGACCGTTGCAGAAGGCTTTAACGGGGAGATCTATGCGGGCAGTGACGGAGACGGCATATATATCATAGACGGGGATGAAGTGAAGAGACTCGGTACGGAAAACGGTCTTGGCAGTGATGTTATCATGCGAATAAAGCGTGATGAAAAGAGAAATGTCTTATGGGTCATCACATCGAATTCCGTTGAATATATTAAGGGAAGCGAGATAATACCGCTTACAACCTTCCCGTATAACAACAACTTTGATGTCATATTCGGAGAAGACGATCTTTTGTGGTTTTTATCTTCACGCGGCATATACATAATCGAAGCCGATGAAGCCATAAATGATAAGATAACAAACTACAAGCTCTACGACAGTACAAACGGACTTACGAGCGTGCCGATATCGCACTGCTACAGTTCTGTTGATAACAAGGGAAATCTCTTTGTTGCGGGTCAGACCGGAGTTTCAATGGTAAATATTTCCGCAATGCATGATTTCTCGGGAAGAACGATACTGGGTGTAAGAAGCGTATACAGTGACGGTGAAGAGATATATCCCGACGAATCGGGAAGATATATACTGCCTGCAGGAAGCAGACGTATACAGATAAATCCTGCGATCCTTGATTATTCGATATCAGATCCGCTTATCAGGATGTATCTTGAAGGAAATGATGACGAGGGCATAACAGTCAACCAGAGCAGGATGACTCCTCTTGAATATACGGGTCTTAAATACGGCAATTATACACTGCATATACAGACACTGGATAACAGAAGCCATGAAGTCCTCTCAGAGAAAAGGTTTACCGTTATAAAAGAACCCTCATTCTTTGAAAGGGTAGCTGTAAAAGTATTCTTCATGCTGCTTGCCCTTGCTGCGATAGGTGTATTTGTATGGCGCTTTATGACAAATACCGTAATCAGAAAGCAGTATGACGAGATACAGCAGGCAAGAGACGAGGCACAGCGTGCAAACAGCGCAAAGTCAAGATTCCTTGCCAACATGAGTCATGAGATAAGAACTCCCATAAATACGATCATGGGTATGGACGAGATGATCCTAAGGGAGGATACGAAGTCCGTTCCCAAGGAGTACTACGGACCTGTAACGAGCTATGCAAGAAATATCAAGTATGCTTCCGAATCACTGCTCGGTCTGATAAACGACCTTCTTGATATATCAAAGATCGAATCTGGAAAGATGCATCTTGTAGAACAGGAATATGACACGGAAGAGCTTGTCCGCTCAATGTCATACATGATAAGACCACGTGCCGAGGAAAAGAAGCTGTATTTTGACCTTGATATCGATGAGAATCTTCCGAGAAGACTCTACGGCGACGGAACTAAGATTAAGCAGATAATAATGAATCTTCTGACTAATGCCGTAAAATACACGGAAGAAGGCGGATTTGAGCTGTCTGTAAAGATAACTGACAGGAACGAGGCTTCGATCGGTCTGCGCATAACCGTAAAGGATACGGGCATAGGTGTAAAGAGAGAGGATCTTGACAAGCTGTTTTCCGCTTACGAGAGACTTGATGAAGTAAAGAACTCAAATATCCAGGGAACCGGACTGGGACTTGATATCTCAAGACAGTTTGCAGAGCTGATGGACGGAAAGCTGTGGTGCGAGAGCATATACGGTGAGGGAAGCGAGTTCATCCTCTCACTCAGACAGAAGATAGCAGATGACACACCGATAGGTGTTTTCCATGAGGACAGCATGGATACGATCCAGACAGAATACAAGCCTCAGTTCATCGCACCCGATGCCGACATTTTAGTCGTTGATGACAACCCGATGAACTTAAATGTCGTAAAGGGACTCCTTAAACCAACGAAGGTATTCGTGACAACGGCTAACAGCGGTGAAGAATGTCTTGAAAAGATAAAGGAGAGCGACTTTAACGTAGTTCTTCTTGATCATATGATGCCCGGAATGGACGGCATCGAAACACTTGAGAATATTCGTATAGATCATCCCGATCTTCCGGTATATGCGCTTACCGCGAATGCTACTGCCGGAGGAGAAGAATTCTATGTATCAAAAGGCTTTAACGGATATCTGACAAAGCCTATAGATATCGTGGCAGTGGAACATGCCATCATGAGACATCTGCCCGAAAACATCATTCTGACACCGACAGAAGATGATACCGTAAAGGAAAGCCAGACTCTTGATGAGGATATGCAGTGGCTTGAGTCCGTAAAGGGCATATCCGTTAAGGACGGTATAAAGAACTGCGGCGGAACCTCACAGTTTATATTTGCACTCAAGATGTTCTATGAGAGTATAGATGACAATGCCGATACGATCGAAAATGCATACCATGACGAGGATATAAAGCTTGCGACTGTAAAGGTGCATGCCCTAAAGAGCAATGCAAGGCTGATCGGAGCACTTAAGCTTTCCGATGACTGCCAGCTTTTGGAGGATGCGGGAAACAGCAGTGATCTTAAATATATACGTACACACAAGGATGAGCTTCTTGTAGACTACAGAAAGTTTAAGAATGAACTCTACAAACTTGGTGAAGATTCCGATGATCCTGACAAGAAGAGCATACCCGATGATGTTTTAAAGGATGCATATTCGACATTAAAGGAATGTATTTCTCAAATGGATTATGATTCGGTTGAGATGATACTGCACGAGGTCGAGGAATACAAGCTCTCCGACAAGGATGATGAGATAGTAAAGGAACTCGAAAAGAATCTCAAGCGCGTAGACTGGGACAAGATGGAAGAGGTGATCGGTGATGTTTAGTCTGATCGAAGCACACCAACTGAATATCATGCTCGGACTCTCAAGCATCTGTATGGTTGTCGGCTTTTTTGCGCTGATAACGAAATCTCTGCCAAAGAGAAGAAAGATGGCGATCTCGATGCTTGAGTTTTCTTCAGCCATCCTTCTTTTTTCCGACAGACTCGCATATATGTATCACGGGGATACGTCGCCTGACGGTTACTGGATGGTGAGGATCACCAACTTTTTAGTATTCTTCATGACCATATCGGTGGTTCATGCATTCAACCAGTATCTGTATGATCTGTGCAGAAACGAGATCGGACTGACAGAGCTTCCGTTCAGGTTAAGAGTAGTCGAGCTCATTTGCGGCATTGGCTGGTTCATGGTAATACTGTCTCAGTTTATCGGTCTGTATTATTACTTTGACGAAAACAATGCTTACCACAGAGGACCGGGATTCCTTATATGCTACATCATACCATTCCTGGCTCTGTTCATACAGCTTACGGTGGTATTCCAGTATGTAAGGCGTGTAAGTCTTTACATAAGCATACCCATCGTGCTCTTTACCGTGGTACCGATGCTGGCATCCATCGTCCAGGCGATGTTTTACGGAGTATCGCTCACAAACATGTCCATAGTAGGAATAGGCATATTCCTTTATGTATTTGCGATACTAGAGCTAAACGACAAGCTTGAAAAGGCACAGAAAAAGAAGATCGAAGAGATCGAGAGCATAAACAGATCCGTGATAAGATCCTTTGAACAGATAGCAACTGCGATCGCGCAGGCACTCGATGCCAGGGATAAATTCACAAGAGGTCATTCACTGCGTGTGGCAAAGTATTCAAAAGAGGTCGCACAGGCTCTTGGCATGAATGAAAATGAGTGCAATGAAGTCTATTATTCCGCGATGCTTCATGACATAGGAAAGATAGGCATACCGGATTCGATCCTTTTAAACAGAGGACATATGTCTGATTCGGACAATGAGAAACTGATGGAGCATCCCGTTATCGGAGGAGACATCCTTTCACAGGTCGAGGAACAGCCGTTTTTAAAGACAGCGGCAAAGTATCATCATGAAAGATATGACGGCAAAGGCTATCCCGAAGGATTAAAAGGCGATAACATACCCATCATTGCAAGGATAGTTGCTGTTACCGGAGCATATGACGAGATGTCGTCATTTGCACCTGACCGTCATCCCATGGCACAGGGAAAGATAAGAGCTATACTTACCGAGCACTCCGGACATGAATATGATCCGAAGATCGTTGATATAATGGTCGATATGATCGACAAGGATACCGAATATATGATGAGGGAAGTCGAGGACAGCGATATCAACGAATCCGACAAGAACGACATCACCGTTGTCGACAGGATGCACTTTGATAACTACAAGGAGCTTGTCTCAAACGGCATCAGGATATCAAGCGATTTCACAAAGATACGCTTTGAGGCAAAGAATGATAAAGGATTTGAAAGAAAGAATTCACTGCCATCTATGATCCTTTTTGATTCCTTTGACAAGTGCGTTCACCGCAATGAGAGGAGCATAAAGAATCTCCGCTATCTTGAATACGGCGAGATATGGATGGACGGCCATACCACATGTACGGCGGCAAGAGATATAAGAGCTGATGTAAATCACAAGAAAGCTCTGGAGGAAGCCGGTGAAGATGAATGGATCTCATACGAGATAGAGGCTGTCAGCATAAAAGATCATGTAAAGGTAAAGATAAGCAGCAAATACATGGCTGCCGATGTTACTGTAGCTCTTCCTGATGCGACTAGATTCGTATACTTCGGTCTTACCGGAGAGCACTGCAGCGTAAGAAACATTTCCGTCAAGGAGATACAGTATACCAGTGCCGAACAGATAGACAGAATAGCTCCGGAAGTAAACTTCTTTACCAGAAAGGACGGAGATGTAGCCAATATCGAGATAGATGACTACAGAGCAGCTTCAACACGCGGAATGCCTGTTGAAGACGGCATGAGGATCTTCTTCAGGACACAGAGCCTTCCCGTTGCATGTCTTGTTCATCACTGTGCATGCATAGTTCTGTTCACATCCGATGACGGAACCGTGGACGGCAAGAACTATGTCGAATATGCCTGCATAAGAATGGACGGCGAGGATGCCACAAACGAAGCAAAGGCAACGAGCAGCGCAAAGAACAAGCTGACTGTACACAAGAGCGATGACTTTGCAGGATGGGATGAATTCAAGGAGATCAACAAAAAAGGCCTTGACTATGAGATAGATTTCTCAAGGATCAGAAACAGGATCACATTTAAGACCGAGAATGCTGGTCTTTCAATCGAATGTACGACCACAGTACCAAAGGGAGACGACAACGTTTACGTTGCGATAAGCGGTGATCTGTGTGTACTGATGGATATACGATTCAGATAAACGGGGGAGAAAATGACTAACAGGGAAATGCTATATATCGCAATGAGGCAGTCTGCCTCTGATATGGGCTGCGATGAAACGGACTATCTTAAGGATGAGAACGTCATAAAAGACTTAAGACTGGGAAAAAACGCTAGGAAATATCTTAAGGAGCCCATCACCTGCAACCTTGTCTCATACGGGAACAATATCGTAGCTTCG
>JAEEUS010000011.1 GCA_016290615.1 Lachnospiraceae bacterium
AAAACAAAATGGATGCCACCTGTACAATACAGGATAGCATCCATGTGTTAAGCCTAGTTCATAAATATGTGTCCAGGATTCTGGGTACATATCAATCTGAGATCCTTTTTGATCACGCTCCATTCACTTATCAGTTTTTCCAGGTTCCATGCGGCATTTGCAGGGCTTGTAGAGGGAAGACATACGGCTTTTATACCGGTATTCTTCTCTGTATATTTTATATAATATTTCTCGGCTGTCCTTCCGTTAACAAAGATATGCTTTATATCAGCACTCTTAAGTATGATGCTAAGATCATTTGGTATGACATTTTTAATGCTTGAATCCGACGAACCTGTTATGTCACAGGAATGGATCACATCCCAGATCGCCATATGATTTCTTAAAAGGAATGCTTTCTTTTCCTCTATGGTACCTGGTATGTCTTCATTGCAGACAGATGCCACAACCTTCCAGAATCTGTTCTGCTTATGCCCATAGAAAAAGCCCTCCTCCCGTGATCTCACGGAAGGAAAGCTGCCAAGTATCAGTATCTTTGAATTATTATCATATACCGGTTTTATAGGATGAACTACCATATATCTAATCCATCAGTCTCTTGATCTGTGTTTTTGCTGCCTCAAGCTGGTTGTCGGTCTTGTCCTTTTTATATGCATCGGCATCAAACTCAACCTCAATATCAGGTTCAATACCGATCTCATGAATGTAATGGCCCTTAGGAGTATAGTATCTGCTTATCGTCATCTTTACTGCGGTACCGTCCTTAAGAGATATGATCTGCTGAACAATGCCCTTGCCGTAGGTTGTCGTGCCCATTACTGTTCCCAGTCTGTAGTCCTTGATAGCACCTGTAAGTATCTCTGATGCACTTGCAGTATAGCCGTTTACCAGAACAACGAGCGGCTTGTCAAACTCACGCTCACCGTCACATGTATATTCGTCTCTGTTTCCGTATTTATCCTCGGTATATACAATGAGCCCCTTGGGAAGCATCTGCTGAGCTATATCTATGCATGTATCCAGATTTCCTCCGCCGTTTGATCTAAGATCCAGTATAAGACCTTTCATGTTCTGTCCCTTTAAGACAGCCATTGCCTCGGTAAACTGATCCGTGGTAACATCATCAAACTCCGTTATCTGTATATAGCCTATGTTGTCTTCGAGCATCTCATAATCAACTGTGGGAGATTCAACTCTTCTCCGCTCGACTGTGATCTCAACAACCTCTCCGTCACGGATGAGTGAAAGATCCACAGTAGTATGCTCTTCGCCCCTTATCATCGAAACGACCTCGGAAACAGTCATTCCGGTTGTATCTGTCCCGTCTACCTTGTAGATGATATCACCTTCCTGAAGTCCTGCCTCTTCTGCGGGAGTTCCCGAGATGATACCTGATATCACGGACAGATTAAGCTCATTATCAAGCGATACGTAAGCACCTATACCGTAGTATATTCCTTCGTTGCTCTCCATCGCTTCCTTAAGATCCTCGGCTGAATAATACTCTGAGTACGGATCGCCTAAAGAAGCGAGCATGCCTCTGTATATACCGTCTCTGAGTTCCTCGGAATCCACATCCATGTAGTAGTTTTTCTTTATGAGACGCTCTATCATCGTCATCTTGGCTGTAGTAGCCGATGTGACTACAGATGCGTTAGACTCTGATTTCTTTCCTGTTCCAAGCTGTGCTTCTTCACTGTAGCTGTACTGTTTTCTGAATCCAAGATATGCCACTACGGATACAATGCATGCTGCCAGCACAACGCCTACAACTCCGACAAGAAATCCAAGCCAGAATTTTTTTCTTTCCCTTTTCTTTTGAGCTTTATCTTCTGTCTGAGGCACACTTACTTCTGCCTCATTGTTTTCTCTGATCTCTTCGCTCATTTTTAACTCCGTTTCGATTAATTTATCATTTGCCCAGATATTTCCACGGGCTTACGTAATCACCGCTCTGTCTTACACTGAAGTGCAGATGGTTTCCTGTAGATCTTCCGGTAGAACCTACCGCAGCTATCTTCTCACCTCTTACAACCTTGTCTCCGGTCGATACATACAAAGCTGAAGCATGCATGTAAATCGTATAAAGATCATCACCGTGATTGACCATGACATAATTACCCATGGTTGAAGAATACGATGCTGCAACAACCTCTCCGTCATATGCACAGATAATCGGAGAACCTGCCGGTGCGGCAAGATCGACACCGTTATGGAACTGCTGTACTCCGAGGATCGGATGAGTTCTCCATCCGTAGTCATCGGATACTCTTGTATATTTCGGTGCAGGCCATGCAAACATACCGCCGTCGTAAGTGATGACATTTCCGCTCTCTTCAAGAAGCTTCTTTTTCTGTTCCGTTACGGCAGCTTCAAGAGCTGAGATGATCGCGTTCTGTTCGGCAAGATCCGCTTCATACTCTTTTATAGCCTGTTCCTTGTTTGATATGTCGTATTCCTTGGCATCAATCTCATGCTTCTTGTTGTCAATCAGCTTTTCAAGATTTGCCTCTTCCTCTTCGACCTGGGCCTTGGCTTCATCAAGTGTCTGCTTTTCCGACTCAAGGGACAGCTTGCAGGCTTCGACATATTCACAGTTTGCTATATATTCCTCAAGCTTTTTCTTGTCATATGATGAAAGCTGTTCGATATAGTCAGCCTTGTTGACCATATCTCCGAAATTCTTTGCCTTGAATAAGAGCTCAAGATAGTATGAGTCTCCCTTCTCGTACATGAACTTGATACGTGCCTTCATGGCATTGTACTGATCAAGCTGGATGCGCTCAGCCTCCTCAAGATCCGCCTCGGCCTGAGCGATCTCCTCCTCTTTGTTTGTTATCAGATCAGTCAGTTCATTTATCTTGTTCTGGATCTCTTCCATGTCACCGTCAAGCTTTGTGACATAGTTGGAAAGATCAGTCTTTTCCTTTTCAAGGTCATCCACCATCTTCTGGATGTCCGTTATATTGCTTTTGATCTTTTTCCTGTCGTCTTCAGCCTTCTTTATCTGATCCTGCTTCTCCTTGATACTGTCCTCGAGCTCCTGTATCTTGTTTGCTCTGTTGGTATCCTCGTAGTCGTGTTCAGAATCCTCTTTTTCTACCTTCTCCTTCTCGACATCGTCGCTTTCGCTAGCATAGCTACTCACAGCCGGGAAAACAGCCGAAACAGACAATGCCACCATTAGTAAAATGGCGGCCAGTCTCTTTTTTACCATGTACAGTTATACCTTCAAATGCTTCCTTACTGTTACTATACTTCCCAACAGACCAATGCCGGCACCGATTCCGAGTGATATCGGTATCAGAGTCTTGTTGATCGTCTGGATGGGAAGGAATCTCAAGATGCTGTTTAGCACGTTAAACCTTTCGGTCACTATTGCAAGCAGCTTGTCGTAACCGATATTTATTATTCCGAGCGGTATGGCCGCTCCGATAAGACCTATGATAAGACATTCCACAACGAACGGAGCTCTTACAAAGAAGTCTGTTGCTCCGACATATTTCATGATTCCTATCTCTTCTTTTCTTATCGAGATACCTATCATAACCGTATTGCTTATAAGGAAGATAGAAACCGCGAGCAGTATGCCTATGATACCGATTGAAACATAGCTTATCATGTTGTTGGCACCGCTTAATGCATCGGCGGTAACCTGAGAGTAATTGACTTCTCTGACACCTACAACAGTCTTAAGATATGAGACCAGGTTATCCTGCTGCGAGATATCCTTAAGATATATCTGATAGTTTGCACTTCCGGCAAGAGGATTCTCGGTGAACCCTTCTGCATACTCGCCAAGATACTCGACCTTGAACTCCTCCCAGGCCTGGTCTGCAGATACAAATACTATCTTGCTGACCTCGGGACGAGCGCTTATCAGATCTCCGATCTCTTTCATGCGTGCATCATCTGCACACACGTCCTCATCAAAGAATACCGTTACCGCAACTCCCTCTTCGGCAGTCTTAACGATATTCTGGAAATTTGCGATCATGGCATAGAAAACGCCAAACAAAAGCAGACACGAAGAAATGGTTGCAATGGAAGCCAGTGAGAATACTGCATTGCGGAATATATTCTTTATACCCTGCTTGATCGTATAGAAAAATGAACTAATCCTCATCTATATATCCACCCTTCTCCTCGTCGTTTAATATAACACCCTTCTTCATGGTTATTACACGCTTCTGCATCTCGTTTACGATCTCTCTGTTATGCGTAACGACTATGACAGTCGTACCGCGCTTGTTGATCTGTTCAAGAAGCTTCATTATCTCCCATGAATTCTTGGGGTCCAAGTTACCCGTAGGCTCATCGCACAGCAGGATCGGCGGCTTGTTAATAAGAGCTCTCGCCATTGCTACTCTCTGCTGTTCTCCTCCGGAAAGCTGCATCGGCTTAGCCTTGTATTTGCTGGCAAGTCCGACGATAGAAAGTATCGCGGGAACATTTCTCTTTATAAGCCTGTTGGGTGTCTGCACTATCCTCTGTGCAAATGCCACGTTCTCATATACATTCCAGTTCTTTATGAGTCTGAAATCCTGGAATACAACTCCCAGATTTCTTCTATATTTTGGAACCTGTCTTCTGCGAAGCTTTGACAGATTCACACCGTTTACATATATCTCACCGTCTGTGGGAACTAACTCTCTTAACAAAAGCTTGATGAGCGTAGATTTACCGGATCCGCTGTCACCGACGATAAATACGAATTCACCCTTCTTTACTTTCAGGCTGACTCCGTTTAACGCGGGCGAACCGCTCTGATATGTCTTTGTGACATTATCAAATACGATCAGTTCGTCTTCCGGTATTACTTTTCCCTTTTTCTTCTTTCCTAAAGCCACTCTGATTCTCCTTTAATCCCTGTGTCCTAGTATTCCAAAGACTCCATATAGTTCATGTATTTAACGACCATGAGAGCGATCTTGAACGTGATCGCATCCTCAAACACTCTCAGATCAAGACCTGTAGTCTTCTGAAGCTTGTCAAGTCTGTATACGAGAGTATTTCTGTGAATGAACAGCTGACGTGAAGTCTCTGATACATTCAGACTGTTCTCGAAAAACTTCGTAATGGTCGTAAGCGTCTCCTCATCGAAATCATCAGGGCTCTTGCCGTCAAAGATCTCCTTGATAAAGAGTTTGCAAAGAGGTATCGGAAGCTGATATATGAGTCTTCCTATACCAAGCTCGCTGTATGCCATAACATCTCTGTCATCGAAGAATATCTTTCCTACATCAAGCGCCATCTTGGCTTCCTTGTATGAACGGCTGACCTCTTTGATCTCGCGAACGATCGTACCGTAGGCAACCCTTATATCCCTGACGCTCTCTTTTGAAAGCTGATTCTTGTATGTTGCGCAGACCTTGTCTATATCCTCGTTTGTCGCATTATCATCAAGTTCCTTTACAACAATGACACTGTTTTCGTCAACAGCCGTGATGAAGTCCTTGTTGTTTGAGCCAAAATGCGTTCTCATAAGCTCGAGTACATTGTTCTCCTTGCCTGTATTCGCCTCGATGATGATCGCAACCCTGCTCTTGTCAGACTGAATATGCAGTTTCTTTGCACGGCTGAAAATATCCACAAGAAGAAGGTTATCGAGCAGAAGGTTCTTGATAAAGTTGTCCTTGTCGAATCTTTCCTTGTATGCAACAAGAAGATTCTGTATCTGGAAAGCAACCATCTTGCCGAGAGTATATACATCTTCCGTTGTGCCCTGAGCCACAAGGATGTATTCTAGCTGCTGCTCATCGTATATCTTGAAAAACTGGCAGCCGGCTATCTCCTGTGAATCGGCACTCGACCTGACAAACTCAACAGCCTGTGCACTGTATTTCTCCATCTCCTGATTGGTAAATGCGTAAGCTTTTCCTTCCACGTCCAGAACACACAGTTCGATCCTGGCAATGTTCTTCAGTCCTTCTATGGTACTTTGTAATACCTGATTGGATATCATACTTCCTCCGCTTCCTGAACCTTAAAAATCGTTATTTTCTACAAAAGTCACTACCTGATAATAGATATTTTCACAATACCTTTTCCTATAATAAAGCATTTATACAAAAAAATCCATAGGAAATAATGGTTTTTTATGGTAATATTTCACAAAAACTTCCTATTTTGAGTTTGCCTCTCGCTTTTTGGTCACCTGAATACGATAATAACATTAAGGAGGTGTTGATATGACTATAAGCAATATAGGCACAGCGGCTATGGCCGTAACAGGCAGCGACTCCTTATCTAAAGTTGATATTGCCATGCTCAGTAAAGCTTTGGATACAAACGAAGCGGCAGGCAACGGACTACTAAAAATGATCGATGCTGCAGCAATGGAGCGTTCGGTCAACCCATCGGTTGGTTCCAACTTTGATATGGTAGTCTAACTTTACACTCGGGTCTCAAAAAGGCCCATCACATAAAAAGGGGTGTCGTATGACACCCTTTTTTATTGTTCACATCAGTCTGTTAACCACTTCAGTGAGAACCATATATGCAAACAGCAGTACCAGTGATACGACTAGCGGAGCCGTCACTATCCTGACCCTGTCCTTATAATTTCCATTATTGAATCCTTCGAACAGATCCTTTAATCTCTCATGTCTGCCTTCAAGCTTCGCAGCCACATATATAAGGCAGATGCCTATGACTATCGCAAATACTGCGATTATCGCGTACAACGGAATATCAGCCATGATCTCGTCTCTGTTTATCGTCATGTCATCATATATCCCGGGGTAGAAATGATCCGCCACAAACATCAGTATGACGCTCTCGGCATTGAAAAGACTGTGGCAGATAAATGACGACCATACAGAACCGGTAGCCTCATATATGAAGGCAAAAGCTATACCTATTACAAATGCATATGCGGCCTGATTGAAATTCATATGCATGAATGCAAACATCAGCGCCGACATGAACACAGCCGAAAGCCTCGCGCCGTCAAATCTGTATCCGTTATATACAAATCCCCTGAAACAGAATTCCTCGACAAAAGGAGCTATTATCGCAATGGCTATGAGTGCCGTATACCAGTCGTTATCAAGCATCGTGCCGCTTGTTTCAAGCACGGTATTATCCACCCACAGCATGGATATCGCATTTGCCAGAGTACCGATAGGCATTACGGCTATCGCATAGAGGATCACTATACCGGTAGTCGAAGGCCTCATCAGCTTAAAACCCACTCTCTCCTTTATGCTGTATTCCTTTCTTCCCAGAAACAGAAAGATGATCGGGGGGATCAGAATGGTGGATTCAGCTACAAGAGTACTGACCATTGAATCATCAAGATCCACATATCTGTCCCACAGACCGATAGTAAGGATAAGAATGATCTCCAATATTAAAAATGTAAGATATCCCAGATTTACTCTTTTGTGTTCCATTCCTGCTTCTTGATGATGTTTGTTTGTGTTATCTCTATCTTTCCTGCCTTGAGCAGATTGCCCACGGCACGCTTAAACTCGTTTTTACTCATGTTCATGGTTTCAGATATGAGCTGCGGAGAGGCCTTGTCCGTAAAAGGTATCACCCCGTCATGCTCATCCAGATATCTCATGAGCCTGTCAGCGTCTATGCTCATCTGAATATAGGCTTTTTCCCTGACACTTAAATCGATCTTTCCGTCACTCTTTATGGCAGTTATCCTTGCCCTGATCTCTTCTCCCACACTTATATCGTTTGGCATATCTCTTTTGGGTATGAGAGCTGAATATCTGTTTTCGACTGCTACAAACGCTCCGAAGTTTTTACTGATCTCATAGACTGTTCCCGTCACCTGATCATCCTTCTTGAAGTGCTTTCCCGTTTCAAGGTAAGGATAAACCTTCATCGTTGCACACAGTCTGTCGCTCTTGTCTATATAAAGACTGACAAGTACCTTATCAGATTTTTTTACAGGTTTGGTCTGTTCCTTAAACGGCAGTAAAAGATCCTTCTCAAGCCCCCAGTCAAGAAACGCCCCTATCTTTGAGACTTCCTTTACTTCAAGAACGGCCACCTTGCCTTTTTCTATCTTTGGCTGTGATGTGGTAGCTATGATCCTGTCCTTGGAATCTCTGTACAAAAAGACTTCTATGCTATCTCCGATACGTGAGTTTTCAGGCACCTGCTTTATCGGCAGCAAAACCTTTTCATCTTCTATGTCACTGACAAGATATACACCGAATTCCTTTTTTTCCTTTATCTTAAGTGTTTGTCTTTCACCCAGTTTTAACATTATTTACCTCAAATTCTAATCGGCAAGCTTAGCAAATTCAGCGACTGAAAATGCACTCTTATCCTCATCGTAAAGCGCTACTACGCACCTGTTATCCTTCTTATAGACCACAGGGTAGATGGTATCTCCAAGATGCGCCTGTTTTCTGTAATCGATCCTTAATGAATCTATACTCTGATCATCCCCCGCAGCCGACATGGCAAGCTTTACATACTGACCGTTGTTTACATGATGATTGCTGTCAAGATGATGAATCTGAATATGTATGGGATCCTTCTCAAGTCTCAGGACATCATCACCCTCGGGTATAAGTACCTTTCTCGGGTTGTAGGTCATGTCAAGTTTATCTTCAAGCTCGTATGCCTGTGAAATGAACTGGGGTGCCCTCGATGGTCTTGAAGTCTGTGTATCCACCAGAGTCCACATCGAATTGGCTTTAACTATATACTCTCCGTTTTCATCCTTCATATAGAAATTTCTGAATCCGAAGCATCCCTTGAAGGCATACGGATAGGTTCCCACAGTAACGTAATCGCAAAGCTTTGGTAGCCTGTATATATTCAATTCCCAGTAATTGATGACCCATACGAGATTTTTCTCAGTAAGTACATCAAATCCCACTCCGAGATCCTCGGACTGAAAGGTCGAACAGTCCTGAAAGGCATCTATCAGAGCCGTCACCGTTAAAGTCTTGTTTATGTCACAATCGGAAAACCCGATGCGTATCTTATACTCGTACATATTTCCCCCTGAAACTTTTTTGTATTATAACACAGGTCATGATATTGCAAAAGCGCACCCGACGATGAGAGTCATCGTTATTATCGATAAAAGAGTCGATACCGCAACGGTCTCTGCTGACAGTTCGCTGTTGCCTCCAAACTTTATCGTAAACATGGTTGAGCTGGCAGCAACCGGAGCTGATGCCGATACCGCACAGGCAACAAGCAGATTGCCCCTGATCCCTAATGCATACATGATCCCCAGAATGATGGACGGACATACAAGAAGCCTTAAGAGCATCATTATATATTCGTTTTTGTCACGCATCGCTGTTTTCAGATCAAGTCTTGAAACATTATAGCCTATGACAAGCATTGGTACGGGCGTATTAAGAGCTGCGAGATACTCAACCGGTACGGCTACGATATTGGGAAGCTTGAATGATGTAAAAAAGAATATCAGTCCAACAACTACAGGAATGACGCCGGGATTAATTAGTATCTTTTTTACCGAAAGACCGCCTCCCTTCGTATCCATGAGCACAAGGCCGTATGACCATAAAAAGAGATTGAATACCGCTACATACGATGCTCCGTAAAAGACTCCTTCGCTTCCGAGCAGTGCATCAAGAAGCGGAAGCGACATGAATCCGCAGTTTGAAAATATGACGCCGAATCTGTAAAGCCTTTTCTTGTCATCATCCTTATCATGTATAAAGAGCTTTCCTAAGATGATACATATCACATGCGAAAGAACCGCTGCCGCAAAAGCGATCAGAAATCCCTTTAAGAGCTCCGGTTCGAAATCTCTCTG
This sequence comes from Lachnospiraceae bacterium, assembly GCA_016290615.1. Classification (GTDB taxonomy): domain Bacteria; phylum Bacillota; class Clostridia; order Lachnospirales; family Lachnospiraceae; genus Colinaster. The sequence continues at coordinate 9,767 of JAEEUS010000011.1, forward strand.
AAATGCATGGATTATTACACAGGGAGTCACGATATAGAGCATTATCTCCGTGATCGTTGATACTCCTCCCTTTTGAATGATCCCTGCCTTTGTACCGACAAATCCTATCCCTATGAGAATAAACAGTATAAGCACCTGTGTTCCCACAACACTAAAACTCTGAAGCATATAAAACTCCTCTTAAGACTCTTAAAAAGCGGCTTATAAAAGCCGCTGTCAATAAGCTGTCTATTTAAGTCCTTCTAACATCTTGATCATGTCAGCAAAGGATCCTCTTTCTCCTTCCCAGGGATGATCCTTGCATTCTATCATTGTATCTTCTACAAGATATGCATCGATCTCTGCCATCTTTGCACACAGCATATCTTCCTTTTCATCGTTGCCTATCATGAGACATTCTTCTTTCGCAAGTCCCATCTTTTTAAGCACCGCTTCAAAGTATTTCGGATTCGGCTTGCAGTAGGATTCTTCCTCATAACAGGTTACAAGATCAAAGTCTTCCTTCTTAAGTTCTATCCATCCAAGCCTTGTTATCTGGCCTGCCATCGGAAATATCGGGTTGGTTGCAAGGATAACAAGATCTGCTTTTTTACGAGCTATCTCAACTGCCTTAACTGCAAGCGGATTATTCTTTGTGAAGCGCTTGCTGTCTTTAAATTCATTGGAATAAAAGTCAAGACACCTTTTATCAATTTCATCGATATCACAGTCTATAACACTGCCAAACGTATCCCAGAATGCATCACGGTTTTTCTTTGTACCGTCATTTTTCATCATGGAATATGTTCCCTTCCATATGGCATCGACAAAAGACTGTACAGGTATATCAGTCATATTTACTTTCTTGTAAAGTTCTTTAAAATATCCGCTCGTGAACTCTTCCATATCCATTGGAAGAAGTGTTCCGTCCAAATCGAACATTATTGCTCTGTAATGTTTTTTTAACATAGATCAGACCTTTCTGAGAAGTAATTCTACCACAAAACCATTATCATTGTAATACTCCATTCCACCGCCCTGCTTTTCCATATATGTCTTAGCCAGATACATGCCAAGGCCAAAGCCTGTCTGTGTTGCGCTATTTCCTCCTCTGTAGTATTTCTCGGCTATGAGAGGAAGATCATCCTTGTCGACTCCGGGACCGCTGTCACGTATGATGATCTTTATAAAGCATGAAAGCGAACCGTCAACCATCAGTATATCCTCAGTCTGCGAGAAACTGACTTTTATATCCGTACCGGCATACTTGTTGGAATTGCCCACTATGTTGTCTATGACCTGCTCCATACGCCTTCTGTCCATATATACAAGACACGGGTGGATATGGTTTTCGAGTATGATGTTTCCGTAATCCGAAAGATTCTTCAAAAAATCCTCTATCAATGTCGAATTCTCTTCATGCGGTTCAACATCGATCTTTTCAAGTTCCTCCAGATTTGCATGCATGACATCACTCATAAGAAGACTTATAGTATCGGCCTTGCCCGATACTGATCTGACCTTATCTATAAGATCACTGTACTCATTTAAAGCCTCAGTATCATCCTTACCTGAGATCTCCTCAAGCTTTCTTGAAAGCTTTAGCTCTATCACTTCACATGTAGCCTTTATCACGGCAAGCGGCGTCTTGATATCATGACTTAAGCCCTGAATGAGCTCCTTTCTTGCGATCTCAGCCTGTCTTTCCCTGTTGATCGATGATCTGATCTGCTCTCTCATTATATCAAAGCCTTCGACAAAGCTTCCAAACATAGTGTTCTTCCTGATCGGCAGAGACTTATCCAGCTCCCCTTTTGCTATATCTGTTGCGAATCCTTTGAGTTCATCGATAGGTCTTAAGAATACGACATACATATACAATAACAACAAATAGCCGCATGCTAGCACTGCTGTCCACAGCACCATCGCGGCTCTGAAAAATACTTCACTCGTTCTGTTAAAATTTCCCTTGATATCGTTCCATCCGACCTTGCCGATATACTCGCCGTTAACCTTTACATCGAGTATTATGGCACCATCCGCATACAGCGAAGCCAGTTTCGGATCATTGATATCCTTTGACATCGTAAGAACGCAGTCGTATTTGTCTTCTATATCTGTTTCTGAAAGGCCTGCTTCAATGTCAGCCTGCACCTGGTATAACAGATCGTTGTAATAAACTATATCTCTTTTTTCGTATGTCGTCTTCTTGCCGATACTGAAAAACATGAGCAGTCCGACGATCATGAAGATCGTAAAAGAGAAAAACAGCTGTCTTAATCTTTTCATGTTAATTCCAGTATATACCCGGTTCCCCAGATTGTCTTGATATATCTGGGCTTGTTGGGATCTTCTTCTATCTTCTCCCTGAGCTTCCTGATGTGGACATTAAGCGTACTGTCGCTGAAAAACGTATCTCCCCATACCTCGTCAAAAAGCACCTCTTTCTTCACTATAGTATCATGATGTGCATACAGGCAGTTTAAGAGAGCATATTCCTTTGCCTTTAAAGATATCCTGTTTCCCTTTATCACTACAGACATGGTCGATACATCCATCATAAAATCCGACTGATCATTTTTTGATCCGGTTTCTTTTGATCTTGAAAACGTCTCCATATCCTCAGCCTTTTTTACCTGCACTGCTCTCTTTAAATTGACTTTTACCTTGGCGAGCAATACCGAAAGACTGTAAGGCTTTTTTATGTAGTCGTCTCCGCCTATCGAAAGAGCGATAAGAACATCATCATCACTCTGTCTTGCACTTATAAAGAGGATAGGCAGCTGCATATCCTCTCTAAGCTTCTTGCAGACATCAAATCCGGATCCATCGCCCAGATTTATATCGAGCAGCACCAGATCGGCAGTGTTCTCTTCAAAGAATCTAAAACATGCCTCACCGCTTTCCACATACTGAGTAGAAACATCAAACATGCAGAAATACTCTGTTGTCATCTTCGCTAATTCAGTTTCATCATCGACTATCAAACAGTTATAATGCATAGTTCAATCTCCACAACAAGGATTATACCATAAATACCTGTCCTTTCAGTAGTCAATTCTCTTACTCTTCCGTTATCATCTTGACCGGCTCAAGAGTCTTGATGCGACGTCCCATAAGTCCTGAAGTTAAAAGCGCAACCCCGATTATTATAATGGCCGCCAGTATATAGGATACGGTCTTGACCGTGAATTTAACCTTTTTAAATCCGAATATGGCCATTGACGATACCATAAGACTTGTTCCGGCATACGGAGATATGATAAGTCCTATGATAACGCCGATAAGGATCGCCGGCATATTTGACATCATCACCTGTCCGATAAGCTGTCTTGATGTAAATCCCAGCGCCTTGCTCACGCCCATGTTTCGCCATTGCTTGTTGATATTGGTTCGAACGATGAGTGATTCTACAAATGCTACGATAAGAATAGTCAGTCCCGCTATCAGAAAAGCGAAAGCCTTCATACCGATAGTGATCATGCCGACCGTCTGATGTGCAGCCTCATTTACATCTACAGCTTCGACATCGGGATAAATATCTTTTAATTCCCTTTCAAAATCCGCATATGTCACTCCCGGCTTAAGATTTACGCAAACATCGATACTGTCCGGGATCTTTGAAAGCCTGCTCATGCCTTCAAGAGTCATATATCCCATAAGTCCCAAATTGTTAAAAGTCTGATTTATACCGCAGACAATGAACGATTCCTCGACACTGTCCGTCTTGACTGTAACCGTATCGCCCACATTGACATTAAGCTTATTGGCTGCATTGGCTGCGAACATGACCTCATTTGGATTTTTCGGCCATCTTCCCTCTATCACATATCCGCCTTTTATGGTAGATGTATCGGAGATTCCTCTCGTTGTAACGGACTGATCGAACTTCTTGTTGGTAAACTTATAGCTCATCCACAATTCCGTGCGGACATTCTTGACACTGCTCATCCCTCTTATCGTCTCAGCCATAGCTTCACTTCCGCCCAATTCGGCATCACTCATATCAATACCTGACAGTTCGATACATCCCTCATCCGTTCCGTATGTATCCGCCATGCCAAAGCCTATGACGGTCGCTATCGCAAGGATCATCATAATGAATATGACTCCTATCTGGCTTCTGAATCTCCCGAACGTCTCCTTTAAAGAAAGAGTCACGGCTATCGGGAAGGATGTCTTGTCAAAAGCAAAGAGGTTCTTTTTATAGTTGTGCGTATTTACTCCGCCTCTGAGTGCATCAAGAACGCTTACTTTGCTGTACTGTCTTCCGAGAGTAAGAGTAAGCAGACCGATGACAATACTCATACCTATTATCACAAAAAATGCGGCTGATATGTTTATCGGCTGATTCCATGGAAGTCCCAGTGTCACGAGCATGATAATGCTCACCTTTCCTATCGTTGCTGCTCCTATGAGCACGCCGATTACTGCTCCTGTTCCCGCTATCATCATAAGCTGACATAAGAGTATGATGACAAGTTCACGTACAGTGTATCCCGATGCCTCCATGATCGCTGTGTTCTTCATGTTTGTCATGATGAAGTTCTTGACGCTGAAATCGATTATGACAACAGCAACTATGAACATTATGATCGCGAAGAGAAAAACAAGAGCCACGAACATGAGCGGAAGTATCATCGAACCGGTCTTCATCATTCCCGAGTCAAAGAAATTGATGCTCAGTTCGCCTTCCGGATTATCCTTCATATAACCGTCATACCAGTTGAGCAATTCGTTGCCCAGGTTATCACTTAACTTCTCGGCATTTATATTCTTCTTTTTTGCAGTATCGGTAAGCTGAGTCTTGATGAATCTCCACTCGCTTGCACCTGTCGGATTCTCAAAAATGATATCTTCAAAAACATCTCCTGAAACATATGCTTTATACATTCCGATGTTCATCGGTCCCGAAAAAAGATTATCCTCATTAAAGTCCACGACCTTAAGATCATAGACATTCTCTTCTATCTTTATCTGGATAATATCGCCCTTGCTGAATGAAGTCATTAACGAAGCCGGAAGGACTATCTCGTTGCCGCCGTATCCTGATGCATCAATGCTCATGCTCTGTATCTTGTTCTCATCCTCGTAGCAGCACATGATAAAAGCATACTCAACCCAGGTCTTGTCGCCCTTGTGTCTGTACTTGGAACTGCACCTTACAGTTCTTTCTGTCTCGCAGTTTTTTAGATAGACATTACCCTTTATGATCTCTTCGACCTTGGCTACTGCTGCGTCATTCTTGTTTAGCATAAAGAAGATATCAGCTCCGTTTATCTTCTCCTTGCAGGTATCTACCACTTTACCTGCTCCTGTCATGAATGACAGACTTATGAATATGAAAAGCGAAGCTATAGCAGCCAATACGAAGAAGGTGATCATGTCACTCTTCTGCTTTTTGATGTTATTCTTCGCAATAAAGAAATATCTGTACACGACTGTATCCTTTCTACCATCCCATATCCTGCAAAAATGCCTTAAGACGAGAGTGACGATCTTTTGCCTCGGCAAGATTAGGATTGCTCTCATCCTTATAATCTCCCACATAAGCTCCAAGATCTATCTCATCAGATATGACACCGTCAGCAAGATAGATTATCCTGTTGCCGCGTTCTGCTGCCTTGATGGTATGAGTGACCATTACAATGCTCTGTCCCTCATTATTTAAGTCTGACATGATATTTAACACGTTTTCCGTATTCTGAGAGTTTAAAGCACCGGTAGGCTCATCCGCAAACAGTACCTCCGGACTGTTGATCACACCTCTGACCACAGCGATCCTTTGCTGCTGTCCGCCTGATAACTGAGTAGGGAATTTCCTGTAATCCTGTTCCTCTATCTCAACATTATGAAGAAGTCTCTTTGCTTTCTCCGCAAGCGATTTTCTGTCTGTTGACTTTAAAAGGCCGCATACCATGACATTATCGAGTGCACTCATGCTGTCATTTAGGTAGTTTTGCTGAAAGACAAATCCAACATGATCTCGCCGAAACATCGCCAGCTTGTCATTGTTAAATGTAGATATCTCGGTCTCCTCGATTTCCTTATTGTCACCGTTTTTCTTATCTGTATAGTAAGTAATAGTTCCCATACTGGGTCTGTCCATTCCTGAAAGAGCATATAAAAGTGTACTCTTGCCGGAACCTGAGTTTCCCATTATAACGGTGAAGTCACCTTTATATATAGACAGATTTAAGTTTTTCAGTACATGCTGCTGGACAGACCCGTTAGAAAAGGTCTTGGATAGATCCTTTGCAGTTAATATCTTCCTCTTATCTGATTCCATTCTCATTGTCCCCGATCCATTAATCAATCTTTATGCTCATTCCGTCAGTGATCTCGGCTGTATCATTCCATACAACAACATCGCCGGGATTTATTCCAGATACGATCTGAACCATATCATCGTTTCTGACACCTGTTTCTACTGCGGTCTTTACAGCTTTTCCGTCTGATGCAACAAATACAAAGGTGCCTTCTTCATCTTCCCAGAGTGCAAGAGTCGGTACTCTCAAAACCTCTGCTAGATCTGCAGTATTTACCTTGGCCTTTGCTTCTATTCCGAGGATGATATCGCTGTCAGGCTCATCAAGCTTAACTTCGACACCTATTCCGGTATTCTGACCGGAATCCTTGGTCATCCTCTCTATTCTTGAGATCTTGCCTGTGTAGTCCTTGTTCTTTATTGCAACTGTAGCGCTCTGACCTTCCTCGATATTTATAATATCATATTTGTTTACGTTTAACTTAACTACAACATCATCAACGGATTTGAGAGTTACGAGCTTTGTACCTCTTGCAACGTCACTGCCTTCAACTACACCGATCTCTGTAACTACTCCGTCAAATTCAGCCTTGATTCCTTCTGAAGCTGCCTTATAGTTTTCGATCCTGTCATTTGATGCAAGCTCGTTTGCTGCCTTGATCGCTTCAAGTTCTTCCTTGGCTCCGCTTGTCATCAGACTCATCTGCGTGGTTGCCTTCTGGCTTGTCATCTCTGCCTTGTACTCCTTGCATGCGGCAAGCTGTACGTTGAGTCTGTTCAGTTCTTCCTGCATCTGTACTATATCAGAAGAATACTGCTGCTGGTATGCATTGCTCTGAACAAGTTTCTGAAGGTTCTCATATTCTTCAGAATCAGGTTCGTCCGCCCAATCGATAAGAGATATCTGAAGCTTTGCACCTTCATCTGCGAGTGCTGCTCTTCTTTCTAAAAGATCCTTCTCAGTCTGAGTTATTGCTGCCTGAGTATCTGCTATCTGCTGGTCGAGAACTCCCAGGTTTCTCTTTGCCTCTCCGTAAAGACCTGCTGTTCTGTTTCCTGTCTGGATCGAATTGTTATAGCTTCCTAGATCTGCCTGTGCACCAAGCTGAGCAATGGCTGTAAGTCTTTCGATCTCTGCCTCATCATAGCTTACTATGACGTCGCCCTTCTTTACGAAGTCTCCTTCCTTAACATGAACGGTTCCTATGATACCGTCAACTTTTGAGTAGTATGTCTTGCAAGTATTTGTCTCAACGTTTCCGTTCAACTCCAGTACACTGCTGAGCGCCCCCGTGTCAGCTGTGTAAGAATTGACTGTCATTGCCGCGTTGGCACTTATCGATATAGCACCGATCGCGATAATAGCTGCAAGTACTGCTCCGGTTACCGTCATCTTCTTTTTGTTCTTTAAGAATTCCATCATTTTTTATTTCCCTCTTTCACAAAATAAATAACTTCCGTTTATCTGTTGCTGATACTAATGTAACGCAAAGATATACGGAAGTCTTAATCTGTATCTTGTGTAATTCTTAAATGATTCTTAATTAGCAAAGCGCCGGTATGAATTTCGCAAACATATAAAGTCCGTCAGGTCCGGCCGTGACCTCATGTTCTATTCCTGCAGGTATGATCGATATCACTCCCTGTCTGTATTCAAGTCTTGTGTTGTCATTTACGCAAAATCCGTCCCCCGCTATTACTTCATGTGTCTCAAGCTGAGTCTCATGAATATGATTTCCTATTCTCTTTCCCGGTGCTACCCTTACAAGATGATAGCTGAATTCCCCATTAGTTTCACTTCCAGGAAGGATATGCTTAAGTTCAACTCCCTCAAATACAGGATGCTTTGACCACCCGATCTTATCAAAATCCATGGTCTTTCCCACAACCGTCATCTTACCGCGATCAAATGCTTCAAAAACTTCGTTTCTCATAGAATGATCCTCTCTTTCTTTATTTATATGATCATTCTATTTCATATTCATTTTTCTTCATTGGATAAAATTGCGGACTTGATGTACTGGTCCGGTGATATGCCGAGCTGTTTTTTGAATACCCTGCATAAATGACTCTGATCGCAGAATCCCACAGCTGCAGCGACATCCGCAACTTTCATCCCATCCAAAAGAAGCTCCTTTGCTTTTCTTATCCTGCACTGAAGCTGAAACTTATGCGGTGTCAGACCGTTTTCAGAAGCAAACTTCCTTATCATGTGATATGAGCTGATATGGACCTGCTCAGACATATCCGCGATGCTTAACTCCATCTGAGGGTTGCCGACGATCTTTTCCTTGATGATATCAAGTTCCTTCTTATTTATATCCTCTTTGGGGATGCAGATGCTTATCATGGAATAGCATTTCGATATCGGATATATGGAGTGCGGTACGTTTAATGCTATGGAAAAATATTCATCCTCATGACAGACATATTCCTTATCACCTATCTTTACCCCTACCTCTCCCTTGGTAACTATGCCAAGTACGCAGTGGCCGATATGAGTATGCTCAGGATATGAAATATCAACATCCTCATAGCTTACTGTTTCTATTCCTGTTGATCTGTCTATTATATATTTGAGTCTGTTCACGATTATTCAACAACCCATTTAAGATCCTTTGCCGCAACTACCTTATACTCATTTTCTTTTGAGCCGACGCGAAGGTATACATTTTTTATACCGGCCTGGATTATCATCCTGGCACATAACGGACACGGCTTTGCCTCATGTATCGAGTTATCACCGGGATTCACACCCGTAAGGTAAAGATCTGCTCCGATGGTCTGTTCTCTAGAACAGTTAAGCAGTGCATTGGCTTCGGCATGAACCGCCCTGCATACATCATATCCCTGGCCCTGATGCAGATCTCTTTCGATCCTGGGGCAATGGCCGATATCGCAGCAGTTGTCCTCTCCCCTTGGAGCACCGTTATATCCTGTCGAGATAACAGCGTCATCCTTTACGATTACCGCGCCGTACTTTCTCTTGATGCATGTGCTTCTGTAAGCAAATACTTCCGCACAGTTTAAGTATGTATCTATCTTTGAAACTCTTTTTTCAGAACCTGTTAAAACCATATCTCAATATTCCTTTATATATACCTTTGCTTTAAATGTTGCACTGCCGTCAAGCTTTGTATACTCGCTGTCTTTTAAAAAACTCATGCCGAGCTTTTCCATTACTCTTTTACTCTTAACATTCTCATCGGCAAACTGACCGACTATCGATCTAACTTCTCTTTGCTTTCTGACATGATCTATGATAGCGTTTATTGCCTCTGGCACGAGACCTCTTCCCCAGTAATCCTTCCTGAGATTATATCCGACCACCCAGTTATCATCTTCTTTTCTGTATACTATTCCTCCCATGCCGACAAGCTCGCCTGTCTCCTTATATACAAAACCAAGATCATAGGAATCCTCGTCATTTATATCGAGAGTTTCAAGCCACTGTCTTGTATGCTCTACATTAGGATGAGTCCCGTATATCATGTATTTTGTCACATCCGGATCAGATGCCCATTTAAAAATCGCCTCGGCATCATTGACGGTCACGGGCCGTATCAGAAGCCTGTCTGTTTCTATTTTTACATTCATGTAATTACCCCCTTTTATCTAATCATAGTATCACACCAATTTGCCGTATACAAAATAATATCGAAAAAATATATGATATATTAAAAATATATGTAACGTTTTCATCACCTGAGTTGTTTATATTATATGAGTGAAGAATCTATGAAAGAAATGGAGGAAATATATAAAAAATACTGTGTACCGTTAAAAAAGTATGTGGTATCGATATGCCGCGATCCTGATACGGCCGATGACATCGTATCGGAAACTTTTTTCAGGGCGATAAAAAACATCGATTCGTTCGACGGTACCAGTCTCTTTGGCTGGCTGTGCACAATAGCAAGGAATATATATTTCAATCATTTGAAAAGAAAAGATAATAACGCCTTTTCTCTCGACGATCAAAATGCCGTTCAGATACCGGATTTAGTCGATGTCGAAGATGAAGTCATTAAAAGACTGCAACGTAAAAAGCTTTCTGAGTGTATTTCATCACTGTCTGAGGCAGAAAGAGAGGTCGTTAGCCTGCACATCTATGCAGACCTCACTTTCTCTCAGATCGGCACGGTATTTGGCAAAAGCGAAAACTGGGCCCGCGTAACATATTACAGATGCAAGGAAAAACTGAAAGGGATGATGAGTAATGAATAAAGAAAATTGCTGTATGATAAAAGATCTGCTTCCTCTGTACATAGACGGACTGTGTTCGGATGAGACAGATAGAATAATAAAAGATCACCTGGAAAGCTGCGAAGACTGCAAAAAGCTTTATGACGCCATGATATCAGAAGTGCCGTGCAATGACTCTGACAAAGTCTCTCCCGAAAAGATAGATTCCGGCACTTCTGATATCCAGCTTATAAAAAAAGTATCTCACGATGTAAGGAAAAAGGCAAACAGATCGGGACTCATCGCTGTGTTTGCGATCGTTCTGGCTGTGTTTATAGTCTTAGGTTTTACCGTTCCAGTAGTACCGATAAGCGAGGATGATATTTCAATAGAGCTTGTTTGTCCGCGTCTTATAGCAAACGGCGATCCTGTATCATATTACGACATTTCACAGAAAGCGGTCGTACTGTATGAAAATGACAAGGATCTGTCTTCCTGCTCTTTTATGTACGTAGTTCCCGACAGGGATTATTACGGCATGCCTGAAGACTTTTGCATGGCAGTCGATGTCGATTACCTGAATACAGATGACAGCGACCAAATGTTTACTGACAGGGTAAAGCTCATCAATATGTCAAGCAACAAGCCGATCAAGAGCTACAAAACAGAGGTTTCCACACTAAAGAGCGGGGAAGTCCTGCTTATGATAAAAGGCGTACGGACATCTCTTTTCTCAGGCTCAGATGATAATATAGTTTCAAGAGTCACCATACTGAATACCGACAACATAGATTTGCTAAAGCTGTCAGGCAGCAGATCATACATAGATGTCAGATAGTGTTTTATCAAAAAAGGGACTGATCACAGTCCCTTTTAAAATGCACTAAACCGTCTGTCCCTTTTTGCCAATATCATCTTTATCCTTTTTATATAACATAAAATATGCACCAAAAAAAACGAAAGCGGCACAGATCCCGAAAATCGCTTCGAGCGCCCAGTCCGATAAAGTGATCACATTGACTAAGGAAAGCCCCATAAACCCGTCAAGAACAGTATGAATTACGATCGCTAACGGATAAAGCCACAGATATTTCTTTTCTTTGCAGGCATAGAATACCAGTATTGATGCTCCGACATGATAGAGAAAAGCAACTATCCTCTCAACAATACTTACTGCAAGGTCTGAAACAGAGAATGAAGCAAGCTGACCCGCTAAAGCATATAACTGATCTGCCTGATCAGGCGCCTGATTTATAACCTGATCTATAACTACTTTAAATGTTCCCGTATTTATCATAAGTGAATATGAAATATATGTTATGAACGTTAAACCTAAGATCAGCATCACTTCAAATCCGCCATGTCCTATTCCATAGGAAATAGATGTCTCTTTGTTTTTTCGTTTTTTAAGTACTGTCTTATATGCAACAAAACGTCCGGTCTCTTCAAATACTCCCGGAAAGAGTCCAACTATAAATGCCCACAAAACAGGTCTTGCGTTTATGAATCTGCTTGCCCCGTGTTCAGCAAGTCCCATCTGAACGGGAAATACCAGTACATTCTGGATCGGTTTTTCCAAGACGATCGCAAAAAGCAAAAACGTAAGTGCACCGACAGTGACAGTTGAAAAACGTTCTTTTTTTCTTATCTTCCAGATTATTGCTATGATGATCGGAACGACAAGAAAAATAATAGTTCCTATTACCATAAGTGTAATCTGCTCATTTCCAACCTTTGTAAATTCCATGATAAATCTCCTTATTAGTCAACCCTGACATCCCGACTGGGATGTGTTTACAGTTAAAGAGTACCATCATCAATAAAAATATAACACGAACTGACAGTTGATATCCTAAAATTATGTATTTTTGTATGATTCAACCGGGGGTTGAGATTAATTAAACATAAATATGTCGAAGCATTTTTTGCTTAGACCCGTGTGATAGTACCTTTAAATTTGCTCTTTATCAGTCTTAACATAAAAGAAAACCGCCTGTACAAAAATGTACAAGCGATCTTCTTTTTCCAATTTGTTATTATGCTTTTGCACTGTTGCATCTATTATTCTAATATCCTTGATTATAAACATCAACACTTATCAGTACTGATCTTTCATCGATCATATGAAATGATCAGATTAATGATCATTATCAATTTGGTCTTGCAAGGTAATATCCCTGGAAGAGATCCACACCTATTCCGACAAGATAGTCAAATTCGGCTTTTTCTTCCACTCCTTCTGCGACAATGAGCATGTTCTTCGCATGGAACTGCAGCACCAGACTCGTCACATTTTCCTGTTTCTGAATATCATGATCTATACCTGATATCAATTCTCTGTCCAGTTTTACGATATGGGGCTTCATAAGATCTATACGCTCCATATCATTGATCCCGCTGCCGAAATCATCTGCTGCAAGCAGATTGTTCATGGATCTAACGGACCTGCTCTTTTCAAGCCAGTGGTCGTAAGAGAAAAACGGATATTCTAAGTTTTCTATGATCATAGCACCTCGTATGCTGTCACCAAAGTACTCCCAGAATACATCCGCTTCATCCTGTCTTAGGTTATCATTTGGAAATGAGTTTATCGAAACTCTCTCGGTATAACCTCTTAAGATGTATGCCTGCATCGCTCCGAAAAGTGTCGCAACCTCCAGTGTATGCAGTTCATCTTTTTGCATATATTCATCTATAAGCTCCAGTACAGTCTTTTCTGTGGGACGCATTAATGCTTCCCAGGCAAAAACCGTCTTACCGTTCGGATAAAAGATCGGCTGGAAGACATAGTTGATCGAAAGCTTTCCTAGAGCTTCGAGTATTTCTTTATCTAATGGTAAATGGTCATAATAAATCATATTCATTCCTCTGTTATAACTATATTGTATCACAAACCAATGAACTTGTGATTGAAAAGTATTCACCTAGACTAACAATAACTGGTCAATGTACTTCCATAAAGTATTTACTCTGCAATCGAAAGCTGTCCGTTTCTTCTGCGATCTATACCTGTCTCAATATAATAAAGGTTTTTGTTATTATACATTTCCTGCTCAGCAATAGTGAATAGTTCCATGGCTGAACGATCATTACCGTATGCATATCCTACGGAAGCTATCCTATCATTTTTCATAATCGCAGAATTGAGTTCACCATTAAGTTCATCAAACTTATCTCTTAAAATGTCATATAACAGAACAACAAACTCATCTCCGCTTATCCTGCATATCGAGCCCATATCCTTATATACATTTCTCAGTATATCGGCAAATCGTCGTATATACTCATCTCCGGCCTCATGTCCGAGATTGTCATTCACATGCTTAAGTGCATTAAGATCACAAAATACTATTCCTAAACTCTCGTGACCTTCAGATAACTTAACAGCTTCATTAAATCCTCTGCGATTCAAAAGCCCGGTTAGCGTATCTTTGGAAGAAATCTCGGTCATAATCTGTTCTCTTAAGTTTGCTACTGTGATCTCTTCACGCCTGATATAAGTGAATATAACAGCACATGACAGAGCCGTTGCTAAATACGCAAGCTCAAGTTGCGGAAAAAAGAGAAGTATCAGTGCCGCCAATAGAGGAAATACCACAAAAGATCCAAGCACTAACGTATTTCTTCTTCCCAGATTTCTTAGATTAATAAGCAGGATTAGCAGAATATAAATAACACCTATAATCGGCATTACCGTAATAATATCGCGCCACGGTCCATAAACAAGTCTATGATCTTTAACTGAAAAGAACTGACCGTTACATACACCTGATATGATCCAAAGGATATTCAGGACAGTAAAAATCCAAATCGGGTATATGATCCTAAATGAGATATCTTTTGTATGACGTATGATCATCACCATGTAAGTAGCAAATAATACTATGCATAAATGTATTATGGAAAATGCCATTATGTTTGCTACAACAAGAATTAAACTGCCAGCTTGAATGTTATCCAGAATATAACTCGTTGCATCAAAAAACAGTCCCAAAGTGGTGCATAGTGTGAATACCAAAAAGACTTTATGTTCTTTTTCATCACCTTCGGCTTTATTTCGAAGACTGCCCAAAATGATCAACATAAACAATATGCTGACGATTTCAGCTGATGCGATTCTCAAAGTCATATAATCTCTCCCCTTTAAGGTAATACATTTCCTAAGTATGTTTATTCTATCAAATAATACTTTTATTGCATAGCGTGCTGTTTCACATAAAAAAGAAACCCGGAGCCGATAGTTACAGGATATGAAATGACAGACCTTTTTTACTGCAGGTCATATCCTTATAGCATCAGCAATTCCGGGTTTCATAATATGAAGAATTATTTAATTTGATGTATAATCTGATCCATGCCTGCCATTCCCATGGCGAAGAATGCAACAAAGAACATCAGCACAACCGCCGCTTTGTCGTAGATTATCTTTTGGCTTGAAAATGACGATAGCAGGATCTCTATCCCTAATCCGATCATAATGATCGGCCATAGTTTAAATATCAGATCATAACTGATCGAATTCACAAAAAGATGAAGCAGAAACATAACACCGAAGGCTATCAGAGAAATCCCTGTTGTTATTGTCCCGACTCTATGTGTTCTGATGGTTTCCATATCACACCTCCTCAGATTCCACATTCAATTCTTCCTTTTTTCCTTTTATCAGCTTTACACCTATTATGATAAACAGTATCGCAAAGATCACCTGCGGGATCTCTTTAATAACCGGATAGATATCATTCCAGTAATCTCCCGGGATCAGGCGGCATATGATCTCATAGAAGAAATAATTCCAAAGCTGTGCCAGACCTATGAGAATGAGAATTATCGCCCCCCATTTCTTTATGTTTTTGTTATTGGTTTCTTTCCACTTGAAATCGCCGAACTCCTCCCAAATATATACATCCTCCAGCTGGTCAAAATACGTGTCGTCCAAGCTGGATATATTTCTTGCATGGAAGAATCCATAGAACCACAATACAGCACTTAGAAGCAGCATAAACTCCAGAGAATTAAACAGTATCATGGGAACAAATGAGATAAAAAATATGATCATCAAGGAAAGACCGTTTTTCATGAATCCCATATACATTTCCGCAGCCCCGGGGAGCATTGAGAATATAAATGTAAAAAACCTACTTTTTTTCTTCTGTTTCATTGTATATACCTCCGAATTACTTCAACAAATCATCAATGTATGAACGTATGGACTCTTCGGTCTTTTCCAAATAGTCCGGATCATTCATTTCCTTCAAAACCTCTTCTCTTGTCTTGATCGGCCTTGAGGCCAGAACATCTTCTTTTGAAACAAGAGGTTCTTCTGCTACAACATTTTCGTTTGACAGGATATTCGCTTTAAGATTAGGGACAAAGGGAACTATGCATACAAACAGGATCGCAACAGCAACCGCAAACCCGACTCTTGCGCAGTATAATCTAAAGCTTAATATCTTCCTGCGTTCGCCTGTTTCAATGACTGATAAAACTTTTCTGTCAATGTATGACGGTGCCTGTACCTGAGTTTCATTTTCCGTATCCATAATGAGCTTTTCCAAATCTTCATCGCTCAGATATTCTAGATTTATGTCTATATCTGTCATGTCAGCAAGTCCTCCTTCCTTATCTTTTTTTTGAGCATTTCTCTGGCTCGATAAATATGTGACTGTACAGTCTTAAGTGGCTCTCCCGATCTTTCGGAAATCTCCCTGGCTGTAAGTCCCTCTTCAAAGTACAGCTTTGCTGGTGTCCTATATGGTTCCGGAAGACCATCGCAGCTGTCTTTGAAGGTTTGCATGACTTCTGCAGCAACATACTGTTCCAGTAGACCGACACATGATACAGCTTCTACCCGTGTCAGATCATCGTCGGACGTAACAACCTCCCGCCTTTTTGCCGATCGTAAATGATCAACACATTTGTTACTTGCGATCCTGCAGAGCCATGCTTTTTCAGATTGACCGTCAAAATCCTTAATATGCTGATAAGCAGAAATAAAGGTTTCCTGGGTGATATCCTCCGCGGCGAAATAATCACCTGTCATTTTGAGGCAAACGGAAAAGACCAGATTCTTATGCTGGCTCATCAGCTCGATTAACTTTTCCTTGGAATCGATCTCTCCCACCTTCTTTCCCTTTTTCTCTACTCATATAATATAACGTATGACAAAATAAAAAGTCTGCAAAAAATTTTAAATAAAATTTACAATGCAACTTTACAATCACGAATTGCGTAAAAACCTTTACCCAGACCTTTACCCAAACTATTCCATTTGGGTCAAATTATCACTAGAATTTCGAATTGCGTACACTTATTGGGAAACTGTTTCTGATACTTTTTGCGTTGAAATGTAGATGAATTCTTTTGATCAAGAACTGCTGAAACCCGCATAAACACGGCGTTTTTAGACAATGAAAAAGGGACCGATATTTCAGTCCCTTAAGCAGCGCTACTAGGATTCGAACCTAGAAAATGACGGAGTCAGAGTCCGTTGCCTTACCATTTGGCGATAGCGCTATATATGTGCTGACTTTCTGTCAGCACAAGTTATATTACAATATTTTTATTAATAATGCAAGACTTTTTTCAATGTTTTGACATGATATCCGACAGTAGATAAACAAACGGTGAGTTCCAATAGATTGTTACCTCATTTGTTGAATAACTCTGCGCATTATCAGCATAACATTTTGCCGGAGGTGTTCCCGCCATTACAGACTTGATGAAGGAATCCTCCATGTTGCCGTCCGGTCCTCCGATAACCATTCCGGACATCGGTTTGCCGTTTGCTATACTCGGTCTGTGGTGAGGATTCTGCGCGTTCAGTGAGCCGTATCCAGTTAAGAAGCAGTATCCTGTAGCATTCTGTCCGAGTATATATGAAAGCTGATCATATACGGCCTGTTCATATTCTTTCTTCTGATCATCGCTCGCATACTTGGCTGCTATGAGCATCTGTCTTGCATAGCCGCAGACGCTTAAGTTTGAACCCCAGCAGTAGTTGCTTCCAAGATCTGACATATATCCGTCTGTCTTGCTGTTGTTTAAGTATTCTTTAGCATTTGCCTCTATCTCTGTCTTTATCTTTTCAACCAGAGCTGAGTTCTGCTTCTCGGGATCCATAGAAAGATATGCAATATTTCCGTAGCTGCCCATGCTGTCCCATCCGAATCCGTGAAGGACATACATATCAAGAAGATCCTCGGCATACTTGATATATGCTTCATCTCCCGTAACCTTATACAGTTCCACAGAAGCCCAGTACATCTCATCCTTGAACTGACCGTCGGGATATTCACCTGTTGAGATCTCTTCAGGATTCTTGAAGCTTACCGCACTCTTATGCTCCTCTAAATAAGCATAAGCTTTCTTTGCCGCTGCAAGAGCAGTTTTTGCAAATGCGGGATCTATATCGGCATATACAGTAGAAGCCTTTGCCATGACTGCAGCAAAATCACCGGTTGCCGTATTTGAGATAGGACATACAACCAGTTCCTCTGTTTCTTCCTGAGGCATAACAAATCCGGGGAATTCTCTGCATGTTACCTTATGATATACACCGCCTGTTGCCTGATCCTGCATCTTAAGCATCCATTTAAGCTCGTAGGCTGCTTCATCCAGAATATCCGGTATGCCGTTTCCGCTTTCGGGTATTCCAAGGTCATCAGCCTCCCACAGCTCAGGATAATCCTCATATGCAAGGAGCAGATCAGCTACTGTTGTAGCTCCCGCAACAACGTATCGTCCGTAGTCACCTGCATCATGCCAGCCGCCTGATACGTCTATGTATGAATTTGTTCCATAGATAAGTGCCTTTGAATCATGACATACGGGATGTGCAAATTCACCGGCTATATCAGCGCTCACTTCTGTTCCGCATCTTTGCTTATACAGCATAAGGAAGCTGTCCTTAAGAAGCTGATCGTATACATCATCACCAATGATGAACGGATATGATTCGTCACCGTTTGAAACAGAAACAATATATTTTCCGGGAGTCTTAAAGTCACTGAAATCAGCCTGGTAGACTTTTTCGTCTGCATACTGTGCGTCCACTGGACCGTTAAGCTTTCCTGAATATACTTCCTTGCCCGATTCATCCTTTATGGTAAATGTCTGATCGATGCCTTCACTTCTGATAACAGCAGTCTTTCTGTCAGCAGTCCTGAAGCCAACCTGATTCAGATTTACGTTCTTGCTAAGATCCACCTGCTCAGATTTGATCACGTTTGTATCATCAGTCAGTACAACTGAAACATTGTCAAGTGTGATAACATGCGGTTCCAGAGCTGAACCGTCTGCAGGGGAACCCATATTAAAGCACATTCTAGGTGCTACATCTGTCTGTTCTTCCATAGTGAACTCCCATGAATAATGCTGCATTCCGGGCTTTATAGTTATGTACTCTCCGAAATATGCATGATAATCTCCGCCGTTTACCTGAAGACGTACTTCGATCTCTCTTTCAAGAGTAGTATCCAGATCGAAAGAGAATTCATATACACCGCCCTCATCCAGCTTAAATCCGTCATAGTATATCTGAACGCCGTAGTCTGTTGAACCGGTCTTTTGAATACTGATGTTACCCTGTTCATTATCGGCGGTAAAATCACATGTACCACCGTGATTAAGATAGGTATTCCAGTTCTCTAAGCCGTCATGGAAGTCTCCGTTGGCTATCATGTTGACACCAAGACCCTCCGGGGGCTTTTGAACTTCGGGTTCTTCATCCTCAACAGGTGTATCCTGTGCTTCAGGTGTTACAGCTGCTTCAGTAACGGTAGGCTCAACCTCAGTTACAGGTTCTGTATCAGGTGTTTTATTGGTACAGCCTGAAAGCAGAACTGCAAGCGAAAGCACAGTCGCGATCAGTTTAGTTACATATAATTTACGCATATATCTCCTCCCTAAAATTACACGATATGATCAGACTTCAAAAAGAAGATCCGCATATGTCGGGAACGGCCAGTAGTCTTTATCTACTATACGTTCAAGCTCGTCTGCAGTGTGGCGAAGCTTATCCATAGCCGGAACAACCTTTTCGCGATAGTAGAAGGCCTGTTCCTTGCCTCGTTCCATAGCTGAACCTATCTTTTCAATGGTAGACAGTTCGACACGATCCTGCTGCATGGTTGTAAGCAGACCTCCGACACGTTTTAAAAGATCGGAAGCAACCGTTGCATCTCCTCCTGCAGTCTTTGTGGCATTTACTGTTTCCGCAAGCATTCCTGTGTATTCGATGACCGAAGGAACAAGCTGCTTGTTTGCTATATCCACCATTGTAAGTGCTTCAATGTTTATCGTCTTTGCATACTGTTCATAAAGGATCTCGGCACGTGATTCGAGTTCAGCCTTTGTAAAGATACCAAACTTCTCAAAGAGCTTTATCGACTTCTCTGTAGTAAGAGCGCTTACTGATTCAACCATGGAAGGTATGTTGGGAAGGCCGCGTCTTTTAGCCTCCTCTATCCATTCCTTTGAATAACCGTCTCCGTTGAAAATGATTCTCTGATGCTTTGTAAGAAATTCTTTTATAAGATCGTGTACAGCTGAATCAAAGTCTTCTGCCGCCTCAAGTCTGTCTGCTGCCTCGCAGAAACTCTCTGCTACGATCGAATTTAAGATTATATTGGGACTGCCTATTGAATCGGAACTTCCGACCATACGGAATTCAAACTTGTTTCCGGTAAATGCAAAAGGCGATGTCCTGTTTCTGTCTGTCGCATCTATCTCAAAATCAGGAAGTGTTGATACACCTGTCTGAAGGGTACCGCCTTCCTTGAGTTTTGATGCCTGACCTGTTTCAACCAACTGTTTTACAACATCCTCAAGCTGTTCGCCAAGGAATACGGATATGATAGCCGGAGGAGCTTCCATGCCTCCGAGTCTGTGATCGTTTCCGACATTTGCCGCACTCTGTCTTAACAGATCTGCATGAGTATCAACAGCCTTGAGAATACATGCAAGTACAAGTAAGAACTGTATGTTTTCATTCGGGCTGATACCGGGCTCCAAAAGATTTAGTCCGTTATCCGTTACTATAGACCAGTTGTTATGCTTACCTGAACCGTTAACGCCCTCAAAAGGCTTTTCATGCAATAAACATCTTAATCCGTGATGACCAGCAACACGCTTAAGCGTCTCCATTACTATCTGGTTATGGTCTACGGCTACGTTTGCCGATTCATAAATAGGTGCCAGCTCATGCTGAGCGGGTGCGACCTCGTTATGCTGTGTCTTAGATGTGATTCCCATCTTCCACAGTTCAATATTTACATCGTGCATGAATGCACCGACACGTTCTCTGATAACACCGAAGTAGTGATCATCCATCTCCTGACCTTTGGGAGCGGGAGATCCGAAAAGTGTCCTTCCTGTAAATATGAGATCTTCCCTAAGCAAAGCCTTTGCCTGATCAACAAGGAAGTATTCCTGCTCGGCGCCGACACTGGCTGTTACTTTTGTAGCCTGTGTATTTCCGAAAAGTCTTACTATTCTTAAAGCCTGTTTATTTAATGCCTCCATTGAACGAAGAAGAGGCGTCTTCTTGTCAAGCGATTCTCCTGTATAAGAACAGAATGCCGTTGGTATGCAGAGTGTTGATCCTACCGCCTGTTCCTTTAAAAATGCCGGACTTGTTATATCCCAGGCTGTGTATCCTCTTGCTTCAAAAGTGGCTCTGAGTCCTCCTGAAGGGAACGAAGAAGCATCGGGTTCTCCCTTTATCAGCTCCTTGCCGGAAAACTCCATTATCATCTTTCCGTCATCATCGGGATGAGTGATGAACGAATCGTGCTTCTCGGCTGTGATACCCGTTAAAGGCTGGAACCAGTGCGTATAGTGCGTAGCTCCTTTCTCAACAGCCCAGTCCTTCATGGCTCTTGCCACGATGTCGGCTGTGGCTTTTGAAAGCTCACCGCCGTTTTCCATTACATCTTCAACCTCGGCGAAAACCTCTTTCGGGAGTCTTTCCCTCATAGTCCCCTTGGTGAAGACGTTGGATGCGAAAATCTCTTCTACATTCATAATGTGCTCCTCAATATATCGTAAACCTCAGGTGTAACGCTCAGCTTAAGATGTATTTCCTGCCCGGGATGAGGACAGCTGTCTACTGCCTCTCCGTCACCGGTATACATCGCTTCAACCTTTACTGCGATATTATCACCGTTTGGTTTCATTATCTCTATGGTATCACCTACACAGAACTTGTTTTTCTGTTCTATCACAGCATTTCCGTTTGCATCGATCTCAGAAACGGTGCCGTAGTAGACAGAATCACTCATATATGTGTTGGTATCATATATCTGTGTTTCCTCGTTCGGCTTTCCGAAGTAGAATCCGGTTGTAAACTGCCTGTAGGTGCACTTGCTTATCTCCTGTCTGTACCAGTTCATATTGGCGCGGTAAACATCCTCGCCCTTTTTGAAGTCATCAAGTGCCTTTCTGTATGTTCTTGCAACAGTTGCCACATAAAGTGCCGTCTTCATCCTTCCTTCGATCTTTAATGAATCTATCCCTGCATCTATAAGCTCGGGAATATATTCTATCATGCACAGATCCTTGGAATTGAAGATAAATGTGCCTCTCTCATTTTCATATACTGGAAAATACTCTCCGGGACGTGATTCTTCGACAACGGCATATTTCCATCTGCACGGATGTGTACATGCACCCTGATTCGCATCCCTTCCGGTAAAGTAATTGCTAAGAAGGCATCGTCCGGAATACGAAATGCACATGGCTCCGTGAATGAAGCTCTCTATCTCCATATCATCGGGTATGTGTTCCCTGATCTCTTTTAATTCCTTTAAAGAGAGCTCTCTGGCACTGACTACACGCTTTGCGCCCTGCTTGTACCAGAAATCATATGTTAAATAGTTTGTGTTATTGGCCTGAGTAGAAATATGAATATCTATATCGGGGCATTCTTTTTTTGCGAGCGAAAACATTCCTGGATCAGAGATTATCAGTGCATCGGGACCTATGTCCTTAAGCTCGCTAAAATACTTTTCTGCTCCGTCAAGGTCATAGTTATGCGCCAGTATATTGGCAGTCACATAGACCTTTACGCCTCTTTCATGAGCAAATTCAATACCCTTTTTCATATCTTCGGGACTGAAATTCTTTGCCTTAGCCCTGAGTCCGAATGCCTCTCCGCCGATATAGACTGCATCGGCACCGTATATAACTGCTGTCTTCAGTACCTCAAGACTGCTTGCAGGTACCAGTAATTCCGTGTTTCTCATATATTTCCTTACACATTCTTGACGCTGACAGTGATACCGTCTCCCACCGGAAGTATTGCAGTCGTCAGCTTATCATTGTGTTTAAGCTCATAGAGATACTCCCGCATTCTGTTATGGATCGTGCGGTTTCTTCTTACTATCGCATATTTGGATTCTATTATATCCCCGTCCTGCAGTACATTATCGGAAATCAAAGTTCCCCCGTCTTTTAAAAGTCTGATAAGATCCGGCAGATAGTTAATGTACTGACCCTTTGCCGCATCCATGAAGATAAGGTCATATTCATCATTTAACGTGGGCAGGATCTTTAGAGCATCTCCCTCTAAAAGAGTGATCGCATCTTTTTTGTTATTGTCCTTAATGTTCTTTAATGCTATGGGTATCCTCGGTTCATAGTTTTCTATGGTAGTTATATGACATCCCTTCGGAGCATATTCACTCATAAGGAGTGCGGAAAAACCTATAGCTGTACCGACTTCGAGTATCTTCATCGGACGTATGCTCTTCATCATATACCTAAGATATGCCTGCATATCTTTTCTTATGATCGGAACGAACGTCTCTATCGCATATTTTTCTATCTCATCAAGATATGGCGGATTTCCCGGATCCAGTGAATTGATAAATGATACCGTCCTCTCATCTACCATTATTCTTCTCCTTCACCCTCAGGGACTATATC
Organism: Lachnospiraceae bacterium; assembly: GCA_016290615.1. Lineage (GTDB taxonomy): Bacteria > Bacillota > Clostridia > Lachnospirales > Lachnospiraceae > Colinaster. The sequence continues at coordinate 33,123 of JAEEUS010000011.1, forward strand.
CTCTTCCCCTTCTTCGGGAATGTATTCTTCGACCGGTTCATCGCCTTCCACATCAAAGGGAAGCGTCTCCTCATCGGCATTGTAAAGAAGCTCTTCTTCTGTCTCAGGCTTCTTTTCGGCTCCCGCCATGACATCTATCATCTCATCCGCAGTCATTGTCGTGCTGAGCTGATACTTTCCCGGCTGGATCTTTCCGTGGTTGGCACTCACAAGCTCCTGGATTAGAAAAAGATTTGCATCTCTGATCAGACCCTTGCTCTCGAGCATCTTTCCGATCTCTCTTGTCGTGATATCCTCTCCTATGGAAACATCTATGCTGGTTCCGTCACCCGTAACCGTTACAGGGGGTTCTGTAAACACCCTGTATCCGTAGTTATATGCCATAAGCGCATATTTCCTCACGAACATCACGACTAACATCGCAAGAACTATCTTGACTGCCGTGGAAAATACGGAACCTATAATCTCCTTAACATTGTCACTCATTTCTAAACCTCTTGAATTATCGGTATTATCATCGGGCGTCTCTTTGTCTTCTTCCATACATAGTCACTCAGAGATTCCTTAATGGAAGACTTGATCTTGCCCCAGTCGGTTATGCCTCTGCTCAAAAGATCCTCAACAACCTCATACATAAGCTCTGTAGCTTCCGTGATGAGTTCCTCGGATTCTCTCACATAGACAAATCCTCTTGATACTATATCAGGACCTGCCATAAGTTCTCCTGTTGCCTGATCAAGCGCAAGAACAACAGTCATCATGCCTTCTTCCGAAAGCTGCTGCCTGTCTCTCAATACTATATTTCCAACGTCTCCGACGCCTATTCCGTCTACGAATATCGCTCCTGTCGGTACCTTGCCGGTAACCTTGGCTTCATTCTCATCAAGTTCGAGTATATCTCCGGATGAGAGTATGAATATCTTGTCCTTTTCCATTCCAAGATCCATGGCAAGCTTTGCCTGAGCCTTTAAGTGCTTGAACTCGCCGTGAACGGGAATCGCATATTTGGGCTTTACCAGAGAATATATGAGCTTGATCTCCTCCTGGCATGCATGTCCTGATACATGCGCATCTTGGAATATAACATCCGCGCCCTTCATTGCAAGCTCGTTTATTACCTTTGTCACAGCCTTCTCATTTCCCGGAATGGGGTTTGATGAAAAGATGATCGTATCTCTTGGTCCGATCGAGATCATCCTGTGTATATCGGCTGCCATCCTGCTGAGTGCAGCCATGCTCTCTCCCTGTGATCCTGTCGTTATTATACAGGTCTTCTCCTCGGGATAGTTCTTCATCTGCTCAATGGGAATGAGAGTGTTCGGAGGTATGTTAACATATCCGAGCGCCTGAGCGGTCTCGATGATGTTTACCATGCTTCGGCCTTCCAAAACGACCTTTCTCTCAAACCTGTAAGCGGAATTAATGATCTGCTGAACCCTGTCAACATTTGATGCGAATGTAGCTATTATTAACCTGTTGCTTCGATGCTCGCTGAAAATCGTATCAAATATCTTTCCGAGTGTTCTCTCGGAAGGAGTGAATCCAGGACGTTCCGCATTCGTGCTGTCGCATAAAAGCGCAAGCACGCCTTTATGTCCGATCTCTGCAAATCTCTGCAGATCTATTGCATCACCGAATACCGGTGTGTAGTCAACCTTGAAATCACCAGTATGAACTACTATTCCCGCAGGTGAATATATCGCAAGTGCAGCCGCATCGACAATGCTGTGATTTGTCCTTATGAACTCGACTCTTAACTGGCCGAGATTGATGCTCTGACCGAACTTGACTATCTTTCTCTTTATCTGATTTTTAAGATCATGCTCCTCAAGCTTGTGATCGATAAGTCCCATTGTAAGCTTGGTAGCATATAAAGGAATGTTTATCTCCTTTAATATATACGGGAGAGCACCTATATGGTCCTCATGTCCGTGTGTTATAACAAAGCCCTTGACCTTGTCTATATTGTTCTTAAGATATGTAACATCCGGTATTACCAGGTCTATTCCCAGCATGTCATCTGAAGGGAAGCTCAAGCCGCAGTCAACTATGACTATAGTATCATCATATTCGAAAGCGGTAATGTTCATCCCTATCTGTTCGAGTCCGCCCAGAGGAATGATCTTAAGCTTACCGGATGATGGTTTCTCTTTCTTCAATTCCTTTCTCTCCTATTATTCTTCCGATACGAACTTAACGTCCTCCAAAAGATCCTCAAAGACTCCTGCTACTGCCTTAAGTTCCGTATCATCATCGACTATGGCATAGACACTGTCCTTTTCCTCGTCACCTGACATATCCTTTAAGATAAGTGCCTCACCGTCGCCTTCTTCAAAATCCGTTACCAGTATATAATTTGTGCCGTTTATCCTTGTCTGTTCCAGAACATAAAATTCAACCGGCTCATCCCCGTCGGGACAGAATACTATCTTTTCAAGTTTCATGTATTTTCCTCTTTTGATTGTTCTGACATGTGATCCAGATATTCCTGTAAAATGAATACTGCTGCTATCTGGTCCACATACTTTTTTCTGTTCTCGCGTCTGACACCCGATTCTATCAGTGCTTCATCCGCAGCTACCGTTGTGAGTCTCTCATCCCAGAGTATTACCTCAAGGCCGGTCCTTCTTTCCAGCTTGTCCTTAAACTCCTCGCTGAACCTTGCCCTGTCGCCGATGGTATCGTTCATGTTCTTTGGATAGCCTAAAACGATCCTTTCGACTTCGTTTTTGTCGATGAGTTCCTCAATGCGTGCGAGCGTCTGTCGCAGTTTGTTCTCTTCTTTTCTTGTTATAGTCTCAACAGGCTGGGCCGTAATTAGCAAGGAGTCGCTTATCGCTACCCCTACAGTCTTTGAACCCAGATCAAGTCCCATGATCTTCATTTACTTCTATTCCCAGCCGTGCTTCTTGATATACTCTGTAAGGAGTTCCTCAACAAGTTCGTCACGCTCAACCTTCTGAATCATGCTCCTTGCATTGTTGTGGCTGGTGATATAAGTGGGATCTCCAGACATGATGTATCCGACTATCTGGTTTACGGGATCATAGCCCTTCTCCTGCATAGCCTCGAATACCATTTCAAGAATTATCTTAACGCTTGTTTCCTTTTCTACATCAACTTTGAAAAACTGTGTGTTACCTATCTCTCCCATAGTCTTTCTCCTTATTAAACCCTAAGTGTAAGTAAATTATGCCACCTTTTATGGTAACATTTTTTATATCATATTTTCAATAACATAATGCTATTTTGCAAAAATCCGGCAACCGTTCCACTAATGATCAGGTTCTTTTCGTATGCTCCCTCAACCGCCATCATTATATAGTTTTTGGTATGACCGAGAGTATATGTCCTGCCGCCGATAATCAGCTGCTCCTCAGTAAGTATCTCTTCTTTGCTATCCAAAACAGCTGTCATAAATTTTTTCATATGTATCCCGTTAATCTTTTCGAGTACATCGCTTCTTTGAGCCTTGACAGCCTCGGTAAGCTGACCGGGCATGGTATCCGCAACCGTCCCGTGTCTTCTTGAATACTTGAATATATGAGTCTCGTAAAAGTCTATACTTTCTACAAACCTGCAGGTCTCTTGAAACTCTTCTTCACTCTCCCCGGGAAATCCGACTATGATATCCGTTGTGATGGCAGGCTGCTTATAATACTCGCGAATAAGCTTAACGCCTGCAGCATACTCATCTGCGGTATATCTTCTGTTCATACGCTTAAGCGTCTCGTCGCATCCGCTCTGCAAAGACAGATGAAAATGCGGGCATACCTTGTCTATTGATGATATGCTCTCAAGAAACTGTCTTGTGATTATTCTGGGTTCGAGCGATCCGAGTCTAATCCTCTCTATGCCTTCGATCTCAGAAACTTTTTTTATGACATCAATCAGGTCAAGATTTGTATAGTCCTCTTTCGCCACAGAGTTGTATGATGTTCTCGATTCGTGCAGATCAAGTCCGTAGGAGCTTAAATGAATGCCGGTAAGGACTATCTCCTTATATCCTGCATCTGCCAGTCTTATTATTTCATCAACAACATCCTTGGGATCTCTCGATCTGATCCTTCCTCTTGCATAAGGGATTATGCAGAATGTACAGAACTGGTCGCACCCGTCCTGTATCTTTATATCAACCCTGGTCCTTTCAGATGAGCCTTCTATGCTGTAATCCTCATATTTTATGGGAGATGAGATATCATCGACCACGGCTCTCTTTACATGTGTCTTTTCATATTCATTTATTATATCTATGAGTTTTTCCTTGTGGTTATTGCCGATAACGATGTCAACGGCATCATCCGCAAGCGCTCCTTTTGTATCGGTCTGGGCATAACATCCGACAGCTACGACTATGGCTTTTGGGTTGGTTTTTTTTGCTTTATGCAGCATCTGGCGGCTTTTTCTGTCCGCAATATTGGTAACGCTGCAGGTATTTATCACATATATGTCTGCTTTTTGTGTAAATTCCACAATTTCCCAGCCTGCTTTTCGTGCATTTTGCTGCATCATTTCTATTTCGTACGTATTTACTTTACATCCAAGATTGTGGAATGCTACAGTTTTCATGTTTTTTACCGCTTTTTTCGTTAATCTTTATGTCTTGACTTTTCACTGCCCCGCCTTTAAGATTGTAGTCGTAAGGTACACAGGATTTATAAATAAGGAGGAGAACAGTATGAAGACAGTTCAGATTTCATTAAACTCAATCGATAAAGTAAAGTCATTCGTAAATGATATTACAAAGTTCGATTATGATTTTGATCTTGTATCAGGCAGATACGTAATCGATGCAAAGTCTATCATGGGTATCTTCAGTTTAGACCTTTCTAAGCCGATCGATCTTAACATCCATGCAGAAGACAACGTTGATGCTGTACTTGATGTACTCAAGCCTTACATGATCTAATCAACGGTGCTAAAGCACAAGGCCAAGTCATCTTGGTCATTTAAAAAAGATTTTAACGCAAGACTAAATGTCTTGCGTTTTTTATTTCAGTTCTTAACTATGATGGTTTCTTTTGTATCAAGTGCCGTCTTTACAAGCCCGTCTATGACATCATCGAGATTATGCTCGTGTCTTTTGATTATGCTTAGGTTCGGTTTTGTTACCGGATGCTTTGCAACGAATATCGTACAGCAGTCCTCAAAAGGAAGGATGGAAGTCTCATAGGTTCCGATCTTTTCGGATATATCTATGATCTCCTGCTTATCCATGCCTATGCAGGGACGGTATACAGGCATTGTGCAGACATCGTTCGTGCACGCAAGAGAATGCATTGTCTGGCTTGCTACCTGTCCGATCGATTCACCGGTAATGAGTCCGAGACACTCTGTCTCTTCGGCGATCGTCTGAGCTATCCTCATCATGTATCTTCGCATGATGATAGTCAGTTCGTCATGAGGGCATTTCTCATAGATCGCAAGCTGTATATCTGTAAAGTTTATCACATGAAGATATATGGGGCCGCTGTATCTTGCCACCTGCTTTGCAAGATCTATAACCTTCTGCTTTGCCCTGTCTGATGTGTATGGCGGAGCATGGAAGTAGACAGCATCTATCTTAACGCCTCTCTTGCTGATCATATATCCCGCTACAGGTGAATCTATGCCTCCGGAAAGCAAAAGCATTGCCTTTCCGTTTGTACCTACAGGCATTCCTCCCGGGCCGGGAATGATCTGTGAATATATATATACCTTTTCCCTTATCTCAACATACAGACAGATATCCGGATCATGAACATCAACCTTCAGCTCAGGAAATGCATTTAAAAGCACCTCACCTATATCTGCATTGAGCTCCATAGAGTTTTTGGGATATGACTTTCTCGATCTTCTGGCAAATACCTTGAATGTCTTGTTCTTGTCGGGATACTCCTTATCAAAGTAATCAACAACTGTGCTGCATATCTTGTCAAAGTCATTATCCTCAAGCTGTATCATAGGACATATCCCCGATATTCCAAAAACAGTTTTGAGATTATCTACAGCTTCATCATAGTCAAACTCTGTGAGAGCATCCACATATATCCTGCCTTCGGCTTTTCTTACTTCGAATTCTCCCTCACATCTTTTGCACGCATATTTGATCTGCTGTACCAGAGCATTTTCAAACAGATATCTGTTCTTTCCCTTTATTCCTATCTCAGCATATTTTATAAGAAATGATGAATACATTGCCTCTCCTTATCAGTGTCTTGTAAATCTTCTCAGCATCGGAAGGATACCTCTTATTGCATCCAGTGCATACTCTATCTGATCCATGCTGTTATCACCGCACAGAGAAAATCTGACAGTTGATTCCAAAAATCTTTTTTCAACTCCTATGGCCTTTAGTGTTTCCGATACCGCAGGCTTGTTTGATGCACATGCACTACCGGCAGATATATAGATATCCTTGTCCTCAAGTGCATGAAGCAGCACTTCGCTCCTTACTCCGCCTACGGATGCACTCACGATATGAGGTGCGCTGTCCTCTCCTGTAAGACCGTTTATCTTTATATCATCTATTGAAAGAAGTCCCTCGATAAGCCTTTCCTTCATGGCATACATGTTTGCCCTGTCTCTATCAAGTCTTTCATATATGATCTCAGAAGCTTTGGCCAAGCCAACTATGCCAGGAACATTTTCCGTACCGGAACGCAGATTCTTCTGCTGACCGCCTCCGTGAATGATCGGATGGATCTTTACTCCGTTTCCGATATACAAAAAGCCAATGCCTTTGGGACCATGTATCTTATGTCCGCTCACCGACATAAGATCGATACCAGCTTTCTTGGGATTGATACTAAATTTGCCGTAGCCCTGGACTGCATCAACATGAAACAGAGTATTCGGATTTTTAGCCTTTATTATTCGTGAAGCCTCTTCTACAGGTTCAACTGCTCCGATCTCATTATTGGTATGCATGATGGATACGACTGTAGTATCGCTCCTTATGCTGTCTTCAAGCTCGCCAAGATCTATCAGTCCGTTTTTATCTACATTTAGATATGTTACCTCAAAGCCCTGTTCTTCAAGATATGCACATGTCTCGAGTATCGCAGGATGCTCGATCCTTGTCGTGATGATATGCTTTCCGCTTCTTATTGCCGCAGTTGCACAGCCGATCAGGGCCATGTTGTCGGACTCGGTACCTCCTGATGTAAAGAGGATGTTTCGATCATCCGTCTTCAGAGTCTTTGCAACTGTCTGTCTTGCACTGCGAAGAACCATCTCAGCTTCCATGCCTTTTCTGTGCATGCTGGATGGATTACCGTACTGCATAAGCATTATATCGTTCATGGCTGTGACAACTTCGGGATATACCCTGGTCGTCGCAGAATTATCAAAATAGCATTCCATATCAGTCACTTTCCAGATGATACATAAGTATACTCATTACCGTCATGCCGGCTGTTTCTGTTCTAAGTATCCTTTTTCCGAGAGTTATCGGTTTAAATCCTGCGGATATCGCAAGTTCAAGCTCCTTCTCATCTATTCCGCCTTCCGGACCGATGATAAAGCCTATCGATTCTCCTGCTTTTATATCACTGATCATGTTTTTGGTCGCAGACATTGAATCAGCCATCTCATAGGGAATCAGCTTTACGGAAAGACTGTCTGCATATTCAACAGCCTGTTTAAATGTCATTATCCCGCAGACTTTTGGTATGATCCCTCTTTTGCTCTGCTTTGCCGCAGCCTCTGCTATCTGCTGCCATCTAGCGACCCTCGAAGAAGCCTTCTTCTCATCAAGCTTTACTATGCTCCTATTCATAGCCACGGGAATTATCTCATAAACACCGAGTTCGACTGCTTTTTGAACGACAGTCTCCATCTTGTCGCTCTTTGGAAGTCCCTGAAAAAGATATATCTTTGATGGGAGCTCAACGTTATCCTCTTTAATGAACCTGAGTTCACAGTCCACATAGTCATCGCCGTATGCTCTGACAGCACATCTGTATTCCCTGCCGTCTTCTCCGTTTGAAAGGCTTAGTTCCTCTCCCGGTTTCATTCTAAGCACATTTTTTATATGATTAAAATCACTTCCCGTTACAGTCGCTTTTTTATTTGCTGTATCTATCTGAGAAGCTTCAACAAAAAAATGATACATTCTATTCTTTCTTTCCGGTTACGCTGACCCATTCACCCTGATAGCTTACATCTACTACCTTAAGTCCTGCTTTTTCCATCGCATCCTTTACCTGATGCTCCTTGTCACCGTCATTTATTATTCCCGATGTTATATAGACAGCGCCCTTTTTCATCTGAGATACGATAACGGGAGTAAGATCCACCAGGACTCCTGCAAGGATATTTGCAAGTACAATATCATAGCACTCATATCCGGCTTTATCCTGAACAGTCTTATCGTTTATGATGTTTCCTATGATCATCTCAAACCTGTCGGGATCGATACCGTTTTTTGCCATGTTGTCGGCAACAGCATTAACGGCACACGGATCAAGATCCGTTCCGAATGCATGCTTTGCTCCGTACATGATCGCTAAAATCGCAAGAATGCCGCTTCCAGTTCCGACATCCAGAACTTCACTCTCAGGAGTGATATACTTCTTCATCTGTTTTACACACAGCTGAGTCGTATCATGAAGTCCCGTTCCGAAGGCTGTTCCGGGATCTATCCTGAGTATCATCCTGTCCTCATCTTCTTTTGAAACCTCTTCCCATGAGGGTATCACCAAAAGATCATCTATATAAAACTGATGAAAGTACTGTTTCCAGTTGTTGATCCAGTCAAGATCCTCAGTCTCGTCAACTGTTATGCTGCCCTCGCCGATATCCATGAACTGTCTTATTCCGTCAAGTGCATCCCTGACTTCATTTATCGTTGAATCTATATCAAGTTCTGAACCTTCTTCAACAAAGAAGCTAAGATATGCGATACCGTCATCTGCCTGAGTCTCGGGAAGGATGTCTACAAACATCTGCTCCTTTTCCCATGCGCTCAGTGGTACCTTGTCTTCAATCTGAGCTCCTTCAAGCCCCAGATCATAGAGCTCGGATATGATGATATCCTCTGCATCGGTTATGGTCTTAATCCTTATCCTTGTCCATTTCATAAATCATTGTTTCCTTATTTAGCAAGATATGTTCCTATCACATCCCAGACAGACTTATTCTCGAATCCAAGCTTCCATTCAGCCACACCGCCGAGATTATGACTGTCCATTACGCTCAGTTTTGCTGCTATAGACTCGTTGTCTTCAAGCCATACCTGATAGAGTATGCCGTTCATCGTCTTTTCACCGTAGTACTGGCAGCACTGGTCATCCCACTCGGTCTCTATACCGTTATCCTTAACAAACTGAGCTGCTGCATCCATGCCGAGTGCTTCACTCGTGACTTCACCGCCGTTTGTCTTCCACACACGTGTATAGAAAGGAACTGCATTTATGACCTTTTCAGAAGGAACTTCCCGCAATGTCTGTTCAATACCGTCGAGAACATAAGGAAGAGATGCGACCGAACCGGCTACTCCGCCGCCGCCCCAGTGCTCGTCATAACCCATAATGATAACATAATCAGCGACTATTCCCTGTTCCTTTCTGTTGTAATGGGTAGTCGATTCTCTGGGTACATAGTTATCAACAGATAAAACGAGATTGTTGGCTCTGCATGCCACAGATATCTCTCTTATGAATTCCACGTAATGCTCACCTGCTTCATACGAGATCTGCTCAAAGTCAAGATTGATACCGTCAGCACCGACTCTTAACAGCTCGCTTATCAGATTGTTTATCAGCTTTTCTCTTTTCGAAGTATATGACATGAGCTCTGCAGTATTGACAGATGTATTGAAGTTATCGAGCAGCGCCCAAACTTCCATGCCCTGGCTGTGAGCCCTGTTTACATATGAACTGTCTGCAAAGCTTGTGAAATTTCCGTCGTTATCCGTAAGAGAGAACCATGTCGGAGAAATGACATTTATTCCCTTGGTACCTGATGTATACTCTTCAAACGAATCATTTCCGGACTGAGTATATATGGCATGCCACGCAAGATTTATCTTGTAATCTCTGTGGATGGATGTATACTCGGGTTCAACATAGTCAGACTTAGGTGAAGGAGTGATCTGGTTCTCATTCTCAAGATACTTGTTTTCAATATATCCCATGAGTGAATCATCGGTCTTTACCTTTGTCCATGTCTCCATCCTGTCAAGAATGATGACCTGTTCGCCTTTTACCACTTCGCGCAGGATCGGACTCTTTACGCCGCCTTTTAATCTGACTGCATTATCCTTGCTAATCGTAGCCTGAGTCTGCTCTTCCCACTTGGTATCAAGCTGTATCCTTGCAGGATCATTAAAGAGCGTGTAATCAAATTTCGTAAACTTTCTTACATAGTCAAGCGACACATAGATGACTCCGTCCTTTAAGACGGTCACGGGCTGACCGAAATCCGATTCGCCGTTTCCGATAAAATATGTGCTGGATCCAAGCTGAGATTTGATGATCTCATCAGGAGTCGTATATATGAACCAGTTCTCATTACTGTCCACATAGAATCTGTCATTCAAAAGCTCTGAAACCGAATCAAAGTCAAGGTACACCTTTCCCTCGATCAGCTTTGCCTTTGTAGATATCTTTTCATTCTGCAAAACAATAGCCACATCATCTGCAGCCGTAAGACCGTAGTATTCGTTCAGATCCTGCTTTTCTTTTGTATATGAATACTTTTCAATATACTTTGTTGCGACTATGCCCCCTCCGATAAGCAATATCAGAATAATCGCTATTAATGTAGGTATAAACTTCTTCACTTTCCATTGCCCCCTTGCAATCTAAAACTCTGTAAAGTGCTGCCATACTCTTATCGGTAGACATACACTGCATTATTATAACAGTTTTTCTTTCTATCGTCATCCTTAAAGTTCGTTAGATATTTGTATTTACTGTCATAGCTTTTATATGCGCAAAAGAAAACACACATGCCCTTCAGCATGTGTGATGTTCTTTGTAGTCTGTCTCGATATTCTCTTCGGCTCTTCTTCTCTTGATACCCTGGAGTATGACCTTCTTTTTCTCGATCGCCGTCTGCTTATCCATAGGCGGAACATCCTTCAGCTTGTAATCAATCCCGAGATTTTCATACTTTGGCTTAGCAAGATCATGATAAGGCAGTACATCTAATGCCTTAAGATTCTTAAGACCGCCGATAAAGTATCCCAGCTTGTCAAGATAGTAATCATCATCCGTGATGCCCGGAACAACAACGTGTCTTATCCATACCGGAACGTTCTTTTCATCAAGATATTCAGCAAAAGCCAGTATGCCGTCGTTTGGCTGATCCGTAAGTTCCTTGTGCTTGATCGGATCGATATGCTTTATATCGAGCATTACAAGATCAGTCATTGTCATGAGCCTGTCAAGCTTGTCATTATATGCTTTATTGCCCGGCTTGTAGGTTATACCAGATGTATCTATGCAGGTATGTATGTTGTCCTTTTTTGCCAGTTCAAACAGTTCGAGTAAAAAGTCTATCTGAAGAAGAGGCTCTCCGCCGGTAACAGTGATACCGCCGTCTGTGTAGAAACCTTCATTGCGATGGTACTGCTCTATTATATAGCTTGCTTCCATCTCCTCTCCGGCACCTATTACCCACGTGTCGGGATTGTGACAGTAAGCGCATCTCATCGGACATCCCTGCAAGAATACAACATATCTCACACCTGGTCCATCAACGGTTCCGAAGCTCTGTAAAGAATGAATTCTTCCTTTCATGTAACCCTCCAAAAAAGGGACCGGCTAACGCCGATCCCTTATTGCTAGTCTGATTAGATTGACTGATGGAATGTACGAGAGATAACGTCTGCCTGCTGTTCAGGTGTAAGCTTGATGAAGTTTACAGCGTATCCTGATACACGGATAGTAAGCTGAGGATAGTTCTCAGGATGTGCCTGAGCATCTAAAAGTGTCTCTCTGTTCAATACATTAACGTTAAGGTGATGTCCACCCTTTGTTGCATAGCCATCTAATAATGATACAAGGTTGTTAACCTGTGCTGCTGATGCTGCCATAATGATTTCCTCCTTATAATATGATTAATCGTCAATACCTTCATGTAATGTCGGAACGCTGCAAGCCATGGGGTTCTTTGAGCAATCCACACACCCGAGGGTCTGTACTTCCTTGGCTGCTGCATCCATACTCTCGTCCACATCAACATTGACATGTCCTACGCCGTTTGTCATACCGGCATCAAGCTGTGCTACCAAATCATCTATCATACTCTTCTGATCCATACTTAGCGCTCCTTTCTACATGAATAAGTTAAGTTACTTAATTATTTGTTAAGATCGATCTCGATATCACCTGCAAATACCTGATCCTCTTTACCAAGAGCACCGGGGATGATGGTGAACGTGTTAGAGATACCATCCTGTGAATGGTTGAACGGAAGCTTAGATACTGATGACAGTGAAGCTACTGCACCGTGAGTATCACGTCCGTGCATCGGGTTAGCACCGGGAGCGAAAGGCTGACCTTTCTTACGTCCGTCAGGTGTGTTACCTGTTGCCTTACCATATGTAACGTTAGAAGTAATTGTAAGAACTGACATTGTCGGGAATCCATCTCTGTATGTATGATGTCTTCTGATCATTGTCATGAACTTCTTAACGAGGTTCTTAGCGATCTCGTCAGCTCTGTCATCATCGTTACCGTATTTAGGGAAGTCGCCTGTCGTCTCGAAGTCAACGATTACGCCGTCCTCATCTCTTATGCACTTAACCTGTGCATACTTGATAGCTGAAAGCGAGTCAGTAACAACTGAAAGACCAGCCATACCTGTTGCGAAGTAACGAAGTACGTCTCTGTCATGAAGAGCCATCTGTGCTCTCTCGTAGCAGTACTTGTCATGCATGTAGTGGATGATGTTAAGAGTGTTAACATATACATCTGCGAGCCACTCCATCATATCCTCGTACTTAGCCATTACATCATCGTAGTCAAGGATGTCGCCTTCAACAGGACGGTACTTAGGACCAACCTGCTTCTTTGTAACTTCATCAACACCGCCGTTTAATGCGTACAGCAAGCACTTAGCAAGGTTAGCACGAGCTCCGAAGAACTGCATCTGCTTACCGATTACCATTGAAGATACGCAGCAAGCGATACCGTAGTCATCACCGTGTGTTACTCTCATAAGGTCATCGTTCTCATACTGAACAGAAGATGTTGTGATAGAGATCTTTGCGCAGTACTTCTTGAATGCGATGGGAAGTCTTGTAGACCAGAGAACTGTAAGGTTGGGCTCGGGAGCTGCACCAAGGTTCTCAAGTGTATGTAAGTAACGGAATGAGCTCTTTGTTACCATAGGACGTCCGTCAACACCAACACCACCGATAGACTCTGTAACCCAAACCGGATCACCTGCGAATATCTGGTTGTACTCAGGTGTACGAGCGAACTTAACGCAACGAAGCTTCATTACGAAGTGATCGATGAACTCCTGGATCTGCTCTTCTGTAAATGTTCCGTTCTTTAAGTCTCTCTCTGCGTAGCAGTCGATGAATGTAGAAGTACGTCCGAGTGACATTGCTGCACCGTTCTGCTCCTTAACTGCTGAGAGGTAACCGAAGTATGTAGCCTGGATAGCTTCCTGTACGTTTGTAGCAGGCTTAGAGATATCACATCCGTAAGATGCAGCCATCTCCTTCATAAGCTTAAGAGCTACGATCTGCTCTGAGATCTCTTCACGAAGACGGATAACATCATCTGTCATAACACGTCCTGTAGAAGCCTTCTGCTCTTCCTTATCCTCGATAAGTCTGTCGATACCGTAAAGAGCGATTCTTCTGTAGTCACCGATGATACGTCCTCTTCCGTATGCATCCGGAAGACCTGTGATTACGTGTGATGAACGGCAAGCTCTCATTTCAGCGTTGTAAGCATCGAAACAACCTGCGTTGTGTGTCTTACGATGAACTGAGAAGAACTCACTGATCTCAGGGTCAACTGTGTATCCGTTATCTGCACATGCCTTCTCTGCCATTCTGATACCGCCGTAAGGCTGCATTGAACGCTTGAAGGGCTTATCTGTCTGGAAACCTACGATCTTTTCCTTTGACTTGTCAAGGTAGCCAGGTCCGTGAGAAGTGATTGTTGAGATAACCTTTGTGTCCATATCAAGAACGCCGCCGGCTTCTCTTTCCTTCTTCTGAAGATCAAGTACCTGTGCCCACAAATCCTTTGTGTTCTGTGTAGGGTCTGCAAGGAAGCTCTCATCTCCGTCATAGGGAGTGTAGTTCTTCTGGATGAAATCACGTACGTTGATTTCTTCTTCCCACTTGCCGCCTACAAAATCTGTCCATTCTGGTCTCATTTGCTATGCCTCCTATAAAAAAATAAATTAATAATGTTTTATGTATGACTGTTGTGTCGTATGTTAATTATAATTGTGAAATTTACTTAAATCAACATGTTACCTTGTTCTTTTTTTCATACATAAAGCACTTTGAGCCTTTTTCTTGTTTTTATTTTCATACAATTTATAATTGCCTTTAAAATGAAAATGTGATAACTTGTTCTATACAAGAAAAAACGGAGGTACATATCATGACAGGTATTACAAGAGATATGACTATAGGTGATATATTAAGAACCAATCCCCAGGTTGCATCAGTGCTCATGGAAGCAGGGATGCACTGCTTGGGCTGTCCCGCTTCACAGGGTGAGAGCCTTGAGGAGGCAGCTATGGTACACGGACTTGATATAGACGCTCTTATGTCTGCTATCGAAGCTTTCTGATTTAAACAGACAAAATCCCGGGTTTAAAACCCGGGATTTTTTTATTTCTTTACATTATTACATTACCTTTGATAAAGACTGTATCGCGTTATCTTCTATAACGCACTCGTAATGCTCCTTAAAGTAGTATTCACTTGTCGGAAGCATCTTCTCAAGCTTTCCGTACTCGGAAAGAATGTTGCAGGCTTTGTTGTAGCTTTCGGTAGAACTCTCTGTCTTGCTTAAGACGAGCATGTATCTTCCGCTTCTCTCATCCTTGAACAATGAATTCTTGTCATCATATATCCCGCCTAAGACAACACTGGGACGGATGACTGATGCCATTGAATCAAATGAAAAGATCTTTGCGGCATATGTCTGTTCACTGCTTTCCTCAGCGGAAGCATCTGTCTGATCGTTCTCTGCTTTTCCAAGGATCTGTGCTGCTTCCTTTTTAAGCTTCTTGAACAGATCCATAACTTCATCCTGTGAATGAACAATCGTATCATCTACAAGATCTGAATCCGCATCGAAATCATCATCCTCTGAATCGGGAGCAAATCTTGAAAATCTCGTATCGAGCTCTTCAGGATCCTCAACCTTTGTAATTATTAAAACTATGCAATCCGCGCTGATCGGTATCGCTTCTATCATAAGAGGGATGTTATCCGCTTCGAAGCCGAACTTCAAAGCTGCCTGCTGCATCATATCCCTAAAGAGGTTTTTAGCCTTTTCAGTTCCGTATGCAATTTCACTGAGCTTGAGTTCTCTGTCCGCCAGATCTGCTTTTGTAAGCGTGCAGCGTATCTGATTGTCATTGACTTTTTCAATCTTCATAGGCTTTACCTCCTCATAGTATTTTTCGGCTAAAATGAGCACAAAGTTTACTCTATTTAGTATCTGTATTGTACCAAATGTAGTTTCATTGTCAATAGAAAGGCACGCGGGCACGACAGATTTTATAAAAAAATAATAATTGTACTCTTCAAAACTTCCTTGTTATATCCGATTTAATGTATTAGAATAAACGTACCGGGATTTAACCGGTTGTGTATTAAATCTTAAGGAGGTTTTACATTATGGCATATTGTATCGGTGATTCATGCATCAGCTGCGGTTCTTGTGAAGGTCAGTGCCCTGTTGGCGCTATCAGCATGGGAGACGGACAGTTCGTTATCGATGAGACACTCTGCATCGACTGCGGAAGTTGTGCAGGTCAGTGCCCCGTTGGCGCTATCTCTGAGGGCTAATGCAATAGAGAATCGAAAGACGATAAAAAACCCGGCTTATGCCGGGATTTTTTATTGTGATTCTTCTTTTCTTTTCTTTTCCAGATTTCTGAACATTGTATACTGAGGAAGCCATGCAAGCTCGACCGTTCCAACCGGGCCGTTACGCTGCTTACCTATTATTATCTCTGAAATGTTTTTCTTTTCTGTATCCTTATTATAGTAATCCTCTCTGTAGATGAACATTACCACATCGGCATCCTGCTCTATTGCACCGGATTCTCTTAAGTCAGACATCATAGGTCTGTGATCTGGTCTCTGTTCTACCGCTCGGCTTAACTGGCTGAGAGCTATTACAGGAACATTTAGTTCTCTTGCAAGTCCCTTAAGCGATCTTGAGATCTCTGAGATTTCCTGCTGTCTTGAATCGGATCTGCCACTTCCAGTCATCAGCTGAAGATAGTCTATGATGATTATATCGAGAGGATGATCCATCTTATACTTTCTGCACTTGCTTCTGAGTTCTCCTATAGAGATACCCGGAGTATCATCTATTATAAGATTTGATGATCCTATGACACCTGCGGATTCAACAAGCTTTTCCCATTCACTGTCATCAAGCTTTCCGTTTCTCAAATGCTGGGCATCGACTCTTGACTCAAGCGAGAATATACGATTTACAAGCTGCTCCTTACTCATCTCGAGCGAGAAGATGACAACACCCTTCTTTTCTTTGAATGCCATATGCTGGGCTACATTTAAAACAAAGGCTGTCTTACCCATTGAAGGTCTTGCAGCTATCAAGACCAGATCTGACGGCTGCATTCCCGATGTCATGTAATCAAGATCCGCAAATCCGGTAGGTATTCCTGTAACCGTACCCTTTGCCATGTAGGCTGCCTGTATACGATCAAGAGCATTTACAACAACCTGTCTTATGGGAGTGATCTCGCCGGTGTTTCTCTTCTGTACCAGCTCAAACACCTTTCTCTCAGTGGTATCCAGAATAGTCTCCATAGGCTCTTTAGCCTCATAGCAGGTATTCTCGATATCGCCCATGAGCTTTATCATTTTCCTTAAGGTCGATCTGTCTGCCACTATCTGCGCATATGATCTTAGGTTATATGATGTAGGAACGTTTGCAACAATGTTTCCTATATATTCAAGACTGCTGACTTCCGGCGGAACATCCTTTTCCTTTAATCTGTCCTGAAGGGTTACCGGATCGACGGGTTTCCCTTCATTATATAGTTCCACCATCGCATCAAAAATAATACCCAGCTGCTTGTTGTAAAAATCATCCGCACTTATTATCTCGGACGCAACTGCGATGCCTTCTCTGTCTATGAGCATGGAGCCGATAACAGACTGTTCGGCTTCCCTGCTGTTTGGTAGGGTTCTTCTGAGTATTGCTTCTTCTGACATATCTAATTCTGTTCTTTAACTTTTACCTTGAGTGAGCCTGTAACCTGAGGATGCAGCTTGACCTTTACATCAAATACACCAAAGGATCTGATGGGTTCCGCAAGCTGTATCTTCTTTTTATCAACATCAACCTTGCACTGATCCTTGAAAGCCTGTGCTATTTCCTTGCCGGTTACGGATCCGAAAAGCTTTCCGCCTTCTCCGGCTTTTATAAGTATCGTTACCTCTTTTGATTCAAGCTCCTTTGCAAAGGCCTGAGCCGCCTCAAGCTGCTCCTGGGCGATCTTTGCATCATTGTTTTTCTTGAGCTTAAGGTCATTCATGTTTGATGCGTTTGCCTCAACACCGAGGTTCTTTTTCAGGATGCAGTTACGTGCATACCCTTCATTAACATCAACTATGTCACCCTTTTTTCCAAGGCTCTTTACATCTTCGAGTAGTATTATCTTCATTATATATCTCCCTCATCAAGCATCTTGTCCAATGTATATTTGAGCTGTGCCATTGCTTCATCAACAGTCACGCCTTCAAGCTGACAGCCCGCCATGTTGATATGACCGCCGCCTCCCATTCTTTCCATTATTATCTGCACATTGACTTCATCTATGGATCTGGCGCTTATATATACCTTATCCTGATAAGGCGTACATACAAAGCTGCCTTTTACTCCCTTTATATTGAGCAGATCGTTTGCTGCCTGGGCACCTACTTCGGTAGGACTCTGGATGCCCTGTTCAGCAGTGCAGGATGAGATGGCAAATGCATCTCTGTAAACGATCGCATGGCTGACTGTATCGGCTTTTGCCTTATAAGAATCCGCATCATCCCTGAACAGCTTTCTTACACGTGATACATCCGCTCCGGCTCTTCTTAAGTATGCCGCAGCTTCAAATGTCCTTACACCGGTCTTAGTCATAAAGTTGCTCGTATCGAGCATCATGCCGGAATAGAGTATATCAGCTTCCTCAGCTTTAAGCTTTATACCGTCTGAAATATACTGCAGTATCTCTGTTACCATTTCACATGCCGAAGAAGCATATGCTTCTACATATGAAAGAGTTGCATTCTCTATAGTCTCAGTACCCTGTCTGTGATGATCGAGTACGACTATAGACTTACACATTTTAAGAAGCTCAGGACATTCCGTAATGCTGGGCTTGTTTACATCAACTACTACGAGTACTGCTCCGCTTCCGGCAAGGTCTACAGCCTGCTCGCCCGTAACCAGCATATCATCTTCAAAATCATCCTGGCTTACATACAGATCGCGCATAGGTTTTAATGAAGCCGATACATCATTTATAACGATATGCGCCTTACGCTCAAGTGTCTTTGCGATACGGGCTATACCAACAGATGCACCGAAGCTGTCAACATCACCCATACGATGACCCATGATAAGAACACGGTCCTTGCTGGTAATGATCTCATGAAGGGCATGAGCTTTTACTCTGGCTTTTACTCGTGTATTCTTCTCAACCTGCTGGCTCTTTCCGCCGTAGTAGGTTATCTGATCGTTAGTCTTTACAACAGCCTGATCTCCGCCTCGTCCGAGTGCAAGATCTATCGCTGCTCTGGCAAACTCATAATTCTGTGAATAGGTAAGTCCGTCGAGACCGACACCCATACTGATCGTCACTGACATCTCGTTACCTATGTTAACAGTCTTGACTTCTTCCAGGATATCGAACTTGCTCTCCTGAAGCTGCTTAACAGACTTCTTTCTGAGTATGATAAGGAACTTATCCTTTTCTATCTTCTTTGATATACCGTCAAGTGATGATATATACTTATTGATCTTTCTGTCGATGAGAGCTGTAAGAAGTGAACGTCTTACTTCCTCGACACTTTCAAGCGCTTCATCGTAGTTATCAAGATACAGCAGAGCAACAGCAAGGGACTGATCATCGTTTTCCCTGAGGGCTATCTTTAAGGCAGTCTCGTCAAACATATAAAGTGCTGTCATATATCCTTCATAACCGTCACCGTCCACAAGATCACTGTGCCTTATCATGCCATCAAGGGCTATCCTTCTGTATCTGGCGCTGAATTCCCTGTTATCATAGGATATCGGTAAAATACCGTAGTCCTCTTCTCCGTTTAATTTATCAAGCGTAACCTCTGAGAAAACCGATGTGATAGATCTTCCGGATGCGCTCTTTTTATGGATCAGATCCTCAAATTCATGGTTGCTCCATATGATCTTTCCATCCTCATCCAAAAGTGCATAAGGAAGTTCCATCTCTTTAAGAAGCTTACTCTGAACCTGGCCGTATTCCGTAGCAAAGCTTACCAGATCATCTACTATGATATTTCCTTTTCTGACATACAGAACAAGGAATATGATAAAACTGATCACTGCAGTAATGCCTATACCCAGTCCGGCATACTGCGGGAAAAATGCGACTATGATGGCAACGATCGCCAGCATAATGGTGATATATAAGAGTGCATACAGATACAGGTGCAGCGCACCTTTTACCTTAATCTTTGATCTCATAAATAATCTACGCTATCCTTTTAATCCACATAAGTGGTGACAACACACCTTTTTTATCATACCACTTTTATATGTTTTTTACCATAAGAACAAAAAGACACTTTCCGGAGCAAAACCGAAAAGTGTCTTTTTAATGTACTACCTATTACTCTGCAACGTAAGGCATAAGAGCTAAGTGACGAGCTCTCTTAACAGCAACTGTAAGTGCTCTCTGATGCTTAGCACAGTTTCCTGTGATCCTTCTGGGAAGGATCTTGCCGCGCTCTGATACGTATCTCTTAAGCTTAGCTGTATCTTTGTAATCTATAGTATTATCTTTTCCACAAAAAACGCAAACTTTTTTTCTTCTGCGCATTCCGCCGGGTCTTCTCTTAGGACCGTCAGCGCTACGCTCTGTCTTATTAAAAGCCATTGTAATGCCTCCTATTCAAATTAAACATTAGTTAAATGGCAGATCCTCATCTATTCCGTCCGGAATATTCATGAATCCGTCACCGGCAGGTGCGGCCTGATTCTGTGCAGGAGCTGTAAATCCTGATCCAGCATTACTACCAGATTCTGCTCTTGTTTCGATAAAATCAATTTCCTCTACCACTATATCTGTAGTATTAACCTTAGCACCTTCCTTATTGGTATAACTACCTGTCTGAATGTGTCCTGAGATACCTATACGATTTCCCTTTGTAAAATACTTTTCAAGCAACTCAGCGTTTTTTCCAAACGCAACACAGTTCAGGAAATCGGCATCCTGTCCATCTCCACCGCTTGATCTTCTTCTATTAACAGCTATGCCAAATCTTGCGATTGCCATAGATGTATCATTCTGTGAATATCTTATTTCAGGATCTCTTGTTAGGCGTCCCATAAGAACAACTTTATTCATATGATCTCTCCTTTATGCTTCGTCTTGTCTGATGCATAGGAATCTGATTACGTTGTCCATGATACGAACACGGCTCTCGATCTCAGCGGGAGCTGTCGCTTCTGCTTCAAACTGGATAAAGTAGTAGAATCCCTCGTGCATCTTCTGAATCTCGTAAGCAAGTCTCTTCTTACCCCATTCATCAACGTTTGAGATCTGACCGCCGAATCTCTCGATATAAGCTTTAACTTTATCGACTACAGCAGCTCTTTCTTCATCTTCGATCTTAGCACTGACAACAACGGCTAATTCATACTTGTTCATGCTTTTTACCTCCTTTT
>JAEEUS010000133.1 GCA_016290615.1 Lachnospiraceae bacterium
GCTCCAGTATTTGTTCTATTCATTATGCGGTGCATATATGGTTCTTTTCGGCATATATTTTGTATACTGCAACGCAAAGACAATAGAGTTTTCTCCGGCAGGAGTTCTTGAAGGAAATATAACACCTGAGAATCAGGGAATAATGCTGCTTGCAGTCTTTCTTATGATCCTTGGCTTTTCTGTTAAGGGCGGTATGCTTCCGATGCATTCATGGCTTACGAGCGCCCATCCCGTTGCACCCGCACCTGCTAGCGCGTTTCTTTCGGGAATCATTGTAAAAAGCGGAATACTTGGAATAATCAGGACCGTATATTATATCGCGGGACCAAATATGATCCGAAACACTTATGTGCAGTATGCAGTACTTGGACTCAGCATCATCACAGTATTTACGGGTTCAATGTTGGCTTACAGAGACAGACTCTTAAAGAGGAGACTGGCTTATTCAACAGTCAGCCAGGCTTCATATATAATTTTCGGACTACTTGTCATGCATCCGCTCGCCTTTGTCGGAGCGATATGTCATGTAGTATTTCATGCGATCATCAAGAGCGGACTGTTTTTATATTCCGGCATTGTTATACATGAAACAGGAAAGAAGTATACAGATGAGCTGACAGGAATGGGAAAAAGGATGCCGTTTGTATTATGGAGCTTTACCTTCTTAAGCCTTTCACTTATAGGAATTCCGCCCGCTGCCGGTTTTATAAGCAAATGGAATCTTTGTATCGGTGCACTCAGTGAAGATATCGGAGCATATTCATATCTCGGACCTGCGGTTTTACTGATAAGTGCTTTGCTTACGGCAGGGTATCTGCTACCTATAACCATAAAAGGTTTTCTGCCGGGAAAAGACTATGAAGAAAAGGGTGAAAAGATAAAAGTTAATCCATGGATGAGCGTACCTTTAATTATATTAGCTATCTTAAGTATAGTTTTGGGTCTGTTCCCGTCGGTTCTGACACAGTTTCTTAAGCAGCTTGCACTTACGCTGATGTAAAAGGAAGATAAAATGGCAAAATATTTACCGGGTATAGTAGTTATACTGCCCATCGTAGGCGGTCTTATAATACCGCTTATCAAGGATAATCACAGAAAAATAAGGTGTTTTTATATAGAGACCCTTGTACTTGTCAATACCATACTTGTTTTTACGGCATTGATGAATAATACGGGTGAAGCACTCGAGATCATCAGATTCACCGGTGATCTGTCGATCTCTTTCAGGATTGACGGATTATCCGTTGTCTTTGCGGCGCTCATTGCTTTTTTGTGGCCACTTGCCACTCTGTATTCATTTGAATATATGACAAAGGAAAAGCATGAAGGGATCTTTTTCATGTTCTATACCATGACATACGGAGTAACGCTCGGAATTGCCATGGCAGAGGACTTTATCACCATGTACTGTTTCTATGAGATGCTTACTTTGGTTACCGTACCTCTGGTAATCCATACTCTGACCAGAGAGGCCATACTTGCTGCACGAAAGTATCTGTACTATTCACTGGGCGGTGCCGCTTTTGCATTTATAGGTATGATATTCATCATCACCTACGGATCAACCAACAGATTTTCATACGGCGGAGTACTTGATATGGCAAAGGTCGGGGACAAGTCATCGATCCTTCTGTTAATATATGTGCTCACATTTATGGGATTTTCCGTTAAAGCGGCAATGTTTCCCTTCTGCGGATGGCTTCCCCAGGCCGGTGTTGCACCTACGCCTGTTACGGCTCTCTTGCATGCCGTTGCAGTCGTTAAGTCGGGAGCATTTGCCATAATCAGGATCACATATTTCAGCTTCGGTGCTGATTTTGTACGCGGGACCTGGGCTCAGACTGTTGTTATGAGCTTTACGATAATTACTATCGTCTATGGCTGCAGCAAAGCTCTTAAGGAAACGCATCTTAAGAGAAGACTGGCATATTCGACGATAAGCAATCTGAGCTACATACTGTTTGGCGCGGCGCTTATGACACCTCTTGGTCTTGTCGGAGCACTATCTCATCTTGTGTTCCATGCCATGATGAAGATAAGCTCGTTCTTCTGTGCAGGTGCGATCATGCACCAGACAGAGAGACATTATATCCATGAACTTGACGGTTTGGGCAGAAAGATGCCTGTAACGTTTTGTATATTTACCGTATCCTCACTTGCCCTAATGGGTGTTCCCGGACTTGCGGGATTTATAAGCAAATGGAATCTTGCAACAGCGGCGGTTGGAAGCGGAACCTGGTTAGCATATATAGGAATAGGTGCTCTTTTGATATCAGCCCTGCTTACCGCCATATATATGATGAGCATAGTCATGAGAGCTTTTGAACCTGGAAACGATTTCCATGACGGTAGAATCAAGGAGTATAAGGATCCGAATATCCTTATGCTGCTTCCTCTTGTGATTTTTACGATAATGATAGTTGTGTTTGGTCTTCACAGCCAGCCGTTTGTTGATTACTTCATGCAGATAGCAGGTCTGTAAGGGGAAAGATATATGAACACATATGATTTTATGATTTCAAATATTTGTGATTTCGGCCTGAGTTTCAGATTAGACGGCTTCAGGCTTCTTTACGTGTGCATCACTACGTTCATGTGGCTGATGAGCATGTCTTTTTCACGTGAATATATGGCGCATTACAGCAACAAGCTAAGATACTATGTCTTTTCCGTGCTTACGTATTTTGCGACTGTTGGCGTATTTATGTCCGCCGATCTGATAACGACATTTGTTTTCTTTGAGATCATGTCATTCACATCCTATGTATGGGTTGTACAGGATGAGAGAAAAGAATCACTGAGAGCGGGCGAGACTTATCTTGCCATTGCGGTCATGGGCGGTCTTGTAATGCTGATGGGACTTATGATGCTCTATAACCTGACGGGAACCCTAAGGATCGATGCGCTTCATGATGCAATAAAGCCTTATCTTAATACAAAAGAGCTGTATGTTACCGGATGTCTCATCCTTTTCGGATTTGGTGCAAAAGCCGGAGCGTTTCCGCTTCATATCTGGCTGCCGAAAGCTCATCCGGTCGCTCCCGCGCCTGCAAGCGCGCTCCTTTCCGGTGTGCTCACCAAGGCTGGTATATACGGAATACTGATAATAAGCTGTGAGATATTTGCAGGAGATGCCAAGTGGGGAACTCTCATACTGCTGATTGGTGTGATAACAATGTTTCTTGGTGCGCTTCTTGCACTTTTCTCAGTGGATCTTAAAAGAACCCTTGCGTGTTCTTCGGTGTCCCAGATCGGATTTATCTTAGTCGGAATAGGAATGTCAGATCTTTTG
>JAEEUS010000056.1 GCA_016290615.1 Lachnospiraceae bacterium
ACTCTCTCATCATCGATCTCGGATAGCTTTTCATAGTCAAACTGAGGTCTGCACATTAGCTCAGCCAGTGAACATCCAGTTCTTAGAGCAGGAGAGTCATACTTTTCCATAAATGCGCTTATTCTGGCATTCGCTCCGACTATCGTAGATTTTAATCTTTCGATCTCATCAAGGATCATTTTTTCCTTATCAAGTAAGTGCCTATACTGTTCTTCACTGATAAGTCCTATCTCATATCCTTTTTTTCTGAGTCTTAAATCCGCATTATCCTGACGCAGTAAAAGTCTGTATTCGGCCCTTGAAGTCATCATTCTGTAAGGCTCAAAACTTTCCTTTGTTACAAGATCATCTATTAAAACTCCGATATAGCCTTCTGATCTGTCTATGATAAGAGGATCTTTTCCTTTTATCTGCATAGCCGCATTTATCCCGGCAACCAGTCCCTGGGCAGCTGCTTCTTCATAACCGCTGCTTCCGTTAAACTGTCCGCCGGCAAACAATCCGGTAACATTCTTAAACTCTAAAGTAGGTAAAAGCTGCATAGCATCGATGCAGTCATATTCTATTGCATATGCATTTCTTACTATCTTGCAGTTTTCAAGACCCGGAACCGTTCTGTACATTGCAAGCTGAACATCTTCAGGAAGGGAAGAACTCATTCCGCCAACATACATCTCATTTGTATGAAGTCCTTCAGGTTCTATGAATACCTGGTGTTTCTCTTTTTCCGGAAACTTTACTACCTTGTCTTCTATTGACGGGCAGTATCTGGGACCTGTTCCCTCGATGACACCTGCATAGATCGGTGATCTGTCAAGATTTGCCCTTATTATCTCATGAGTTTCATTATTAGTATATGTAAGATAACATGGAACCTGCTCGATCTGTATGCTTTCGGGATCCGTTGAAAATGAAAACGGCACTATTCTCTCGTCTCCGTACTGAGGGATCATCTTTGAAAAATCGATTGATCTCTTATCCATTCTTGCGGGAGTTCCTGTTTTAAATCTTCTAAGTTCAATGCCAAGCTTCTTTATGGAATCAGGAAGATGATTGGCTGGCTGCAGTCCGTTTGGTCCTGTATATGTTATCGCTTCACCACAAAGACACCTTGCTCTTAAATAAGTCCCTGTACAGAGAACAACTGCTTTGCATTCATAAACAGCACCTGTATATATCTTTACTCCGCCGATGATATTCTTTTTTTCTGTCTTTTCATACTGGGTGACTTCATTTTCATCATTAAGATGAGCAATATCTTCAACAGTAAGAAGTTCTGTAACTTCAGCCTGTTTTATGGTCAGATTTTCCTGGTTTTCCAGAACCTTTCTCATGGCTCTTGTATATTCGGCCTTATCAGCCTGAGCTCTTAATGAATGAACGGCCGGACCCTTGGAAACATTTAACATTTTTGACTGAATGAATGTCCTGTCGATGTTTTTTCCCATTTCTCCGCCGAGAGCATCAAGTTCTCTGACAAGATGGCCTTTCGAACTTCCGCCGACATTAGGATTGCAGGGCATAAGAGCAATACTGTCAACACTGACAGTAAAAATCACAGTATTCAAACCAAGACGCGCACAGGCAAGAGCAGCCTCACAACCAGCATGACCTGCTCCTACAACACATACATCTACTTTTTCTCTTATCCTACTCACCATTATTTACCCATACAGAACTTAGAGAATATCTCATTCGCAAGATCTTCACTTATCTCTTCACCGATGATTTCCCCGAGTGAAGCATAAGCACTCATAAGATCGATCGTCATGAAATCCTCCGGCATGTTGTTATCTATACTGTCCATAACCAGATTCAGACTTTCAATAGCCTCATGAATCTTTTCTTTATGTCGTTCGTTAGTTATTAAAAGCTCATTGTTTGATGATATGCTCTGATCAAGAATGAATTCCTTTATCATATCACTGAACTGTTCAACACCTGTCTTTTCTTTTGCAGATATCTTTAAAACGCGCAGATTATCCAGATTTTCAAATCTGTCAGTTACATCTTTTTCTTCTATAACACTTTCAAGATCACTCTTGTTGAATAGAATTATAACCTTCTTGTCCTTGATAAGATCTATGATATCGAGATCGTTTTTATCAAGTTCTATGGAAGAATCTACAATAAATAACACAAGATCAGCTTCTGAGAGGTATTCCTTTGATTTTTCCACACCGATCTTTTCAACTTCATCCTTTGTTAAACGAATACCGGCAGTATCAACAAGATTAAGGCTGATATCTCCAATCCTTACATGCTGTTCAAGTGCATCCCTTGTGGTTCCGGCAATATCTGTAACTATAGCTTTATCCTTGCCTATGATCATATTTAAAAATGAAGATTTACCGGCATTTGGCTTACCGACTATTACAGTAAGGATTCCATCCTTTATGATCTGTCCGTCCAAGGCGGATCTTTCCATTTTAATGAGTTCACAAAGAACATTGCTAATTCTTCCTTTGAGTGAATCACTGTATCCGTCAAGACTTATATGCTCCGGATCATCCAGTGCAGACTCTATAAATGCTGTCTCATGTATGATCACATTTCTAAGATCCAGGATCTTTTCAAAGATATCTCCTCTTAAATGCTTTACGGATGCTTTAAGTGCCAGATCATTATCCGCACTGATAACATCCATTATAGCTTCGGCTCTTGTCAGATCTATACGGCCATTTAAAAAGGCTCTTTTTGTAAATTCTCCCGGAAGAGCAAGCCTTGCACCGTTTTTTATGACAGTTTCGAGTATCTTTTTTGAGATCAAAAGACCACCGTGACAGTTTATCTCTACGGTATCTTCAGTAGTATAGCTCTTGGGAGATTTCATAACACTCAGTATGACTTCATCTATTACTTCATCATTATCCCTGATGAAACCATAATGAATGGTATGACTCTTGTATTTTGAAACCTTTTTCCTATCCTTACCTGAGAATATCCTGTCGGCAATAGAAAAAGCGTCAGGACCACTGACGCGGATTATGGAAATTCCGGATTCACTTAAACCAGTCGCTATAGCAGCGATCGTTTCATTATTATTCATAATATTCCATGAAAAAAGCAAGACTCAGTAAGACTGCAAAAAGCAGCCTGACTGAGCCCAAAAATCATTATTTTTTCATTGTAACAACTACGTGTCTGAAAGGCTCTTCACCCTCAGAATGTGTTGTAACAAACTTATCATTCTGAAGAGCAGAATGGATGATCCTTCTCTCATAAGGATTCATCGGCTCAAGAGAAACGCTTCTCTTTGTTCTCTTAACCTTGAAAGCGATATTCTTTGCAAGATTTTCAAGAGTATCCTGTCTTCTCTTTCTGTAGTTTTCAGTATCAACCTTTACTCTTATATAATCTTCCTCACCCTTGTTGACAACAAGTGATGTAAGATACTGAAGTGAATCAAGAGTCTGTCCTCTCTTTCCGATGAGAACACCCATGTCATCTCCTGAAAGGTCGATAACCATTTCCTTGTTATCAGCGTCATATTCAGCATTGATAACAACTACCATATTCATGGCAGCAAATACTTCATTTAAGAATGTTTTTGCATTGTCGATAATAGATGACTTTATCTTAGCTTTAATAACTGCTTCCTTAGAACCGATTCCGAGAAAACCTGTGCTTCCTTCGTTCACTACTTCATAGTCAAGCTTGTCACTTGCAACACCGAATTCCTTGCAAGCTTCAGTTATGGCATCATCTACTGTCTTTGCACTAAATTCCTTATAATCCATAGTTTATTCCCCTACTGTTATTGTTTATTATTTCGTTCGTTATATTGCTTTACCAGATTTGCTTTTTCTGCAAGACTTCCGGGTTTTGCATTGCTTCTGCTTGCTGCAGCCTTGTTAAGTGCTTCTTCCTTGTCTTTCTGAGATACGTTTGAATTAACACCGATGTTCTTGGTATTTACTGTAGCCTTGCTGCTGAGCTGATTTACATACTCTT
The DNA here is from genome assembly GCA_016290615.1 of Lachnospiraceae bacterium. Taxonomy (GTDB): domain Bacteria; phylum Bacillota; class Clostridia; order Lachnospirales; family Lachnospiraceae; genus Colinaster. Next base: position 3,955 of record JAEEUS010000056.1, read on the forward strand.
TTTTCTTCTGCATCTTGGCTTTTGCTTTTTCTTTGTTTTTCTCAACTATCTCATCAAAATCAAGCTTATCGAGATGCTTGTTTATTATAACCTGCTGTATGCATCTTATTACGGCACCGGCTATCCAGTAGATACCCATACCTACGGGAAGTGAAAAACAGAAAACTGCTGACATAATAGGCATTGTTGTATTCATGGCTTTCATTGACTGAGCCATTGTATCGTTTTCACTCGCCTGATCATTGTTTGATGCCTGAGGCATAAGCTTTGTATTGAGCCACTGTGTAAGACCTGCCAGAACCGGAACCATCAAAGCTCCGATAATAAGAATCCAGTTCTTTTCAACAAATGCAGTCTTTATAGTAAATGAAGGAGAGTTTCCTACATTCAGTCCAAGGAAATTGTTATAAACATCAAGCTGTGTCACAGCTGTATCTATTGTTGCTGAAAGACCTGAAAACTTTTCTTTCAGACTTATCCAGTCCTCTGAACTTGCTCTGTTTAAGCAATCAATAAATGTATTTGTTATATACTCCTTATTCCCTGCTATATACAGTTCGTTTGTAAACTGCTTTGCATACATTGAAGAATTATGAAGATTCTGCAAGAATTCAGTTGCTGCCTCTTTCTGTAAAAACAGACCTTCAACAAGATCGGTAAATACATTCTTAACCATGGGAACATATGCAGGAATAGCATATATTACACGGTAAAGAGCAAAAAGGATAGGCATCTGGATCAAAAGCTGAACACAGCTTCCTGAAGGAGAAACACCGTACTTTGCATATACTTCCTGTGTTTCAAGATTCATTGCTGTCATTGATTCATTATCTTTTTTGCCTTCATATTTCTTCTGAATGGCCTTTAATTCAGGACTCATCTTTGCAGAAAGCTTTGAAAACTTCTGCTGTTTAATGGTCAAAGGAAGAAGTAACATATATATAACGATGGTAAATAATATAATGGCAAGACCTATATTCGGAATACCGATCTTATCAAGGAAGATAAAGATCCCGTTCATTATATATCCGAGTATCTTTGCTATCGGTCCGAGTATTGCTCCATTATATTTTGTAAGCAACATTGCTGTCATACATTACTCCTCTTAACAATCTTTTTTATGTTTGTGTTATCTCTTACGGGATCATACCCGCCTTTTGATAACGGATTACATCTGCATATCCTCCAGGCAGCCATCATACCGCCTTTAAAAGCACCGTATTTTTCAATCGCCTCAAGTCCGTAAGCCGAACATGTAGGATAATACGGACATTTGGTACTTTTCATGGGAGAAATATATTTCTGATAGAACTTTATAATATGTATAAAGAGTTTCTTCATATTTAATCTAATCCATGAAGCTTTGCAAGATGTAACATGGCGCTCTCAATTTCCCAATATGTACACTTGGAAGCGCCCGGTTTAACTACGACTACAATATCCAAACCACTATTGAATACCTTTTCATGCAGTCTGTAACTTTCGCGGACAAGTCTGGTCATTCTGTGTCTGACCACGCTGTTTCCGACTTTTTTACTTACTGATATACCCAGACGGTTAATAGTGAGATCATTTCCTATTTTATACATAATCAAATACTTGTTGGCTTTTATAAGGCCTTCACCGTAAACATGTCTGAAATCAGTATTTTTCTTTAAACTTTCGGTATTTTTCATATTCCTTTATTCAATAGAAGAAATAAAGGCCACATAATTGCGGCCTAAGCTGATAATTTCTTTCTTCCTTTTGCTCTTCTGGAAGCTAAAACTTTTCTTCCACCCGGAGTACTCATTCTTGAACGGAAACCATGTACCTTAGAACGCTGTCTCTTCTTAGGCTGAAATGTCATCTTCATGCGTCAACACCTCCTTTTCTTATAGGAAACAATCGTATCAATTATATTAGAAGATACTTTCTACGTCAAGTAAAGAAAATGCTTATTTTACGGGAAGAATTACATAATTAATAATCTTCAAAATAAGCAATCTATATATAGTAATGATTTTTTGTTATCCACCACAATATCTAGATATCCACTAAAATTTGTGAATAACAACCATTTTTTTATTCTTTATCCACTTTTTGTGTATAACATGTGGAAAAGTGTGTTTATAAAAAATTAATAATTTAAAGAAAATGCCTATTTTACGCTATTTATTTTATTCACAATACTTATCCACATATCCACAATTCACATTTTTATTCTGTTATATTCACAAATAATTAATCACTTTACATAACGTTTTGGTGGATTAATATAAAATTTGAAATTTTGTATATTTTAGAGTAATATATAATAGATTGTTTTTATATTTTTTACAATGGGGAATAAAATGCAAGAAATAAAGGAAAACTGGGAAAAGATAAAGGAGTATATTAAGACAGAATATGAATTAAATTCTGTTTCTTACAATACCTGGATCCTTCCCCTTGATTTTTATAAAATCGAAGAAAATACCGTATTTATCCTGATCCCGTCAGATAATCCTCAGGCATTTAACTATATAAATAAGAAATATAAGCACTTTTTCAAGGAAGCTATTTCTGTTCTTTTCAATGATTCATTTGATATTGAATTCGTTTTAGACAATTCAAAAGAAGATAATGAAGAATATGTTGATATAACCCAGAGTATCAATTATAAAAATGCAAATCTCAATCCAAAATACAAATTTGAAACATTTGTAATAGGAAGCAATAACAAACTTGCTCATTCAGCTGCTCTTGCTGTAGCCGAATCTCCCGGAGAGATATACAATCCTCTATATATATATGGAGGTGCTGGACTTGGCAAGACACATCTTATGCATTCGATCGGACATTTCACTTTAGAAAGCAAACCCGATACTAATGTTATTTATGTTACAAGTGAAGATTTTACTAATGATGTTATTGAATCTATAAGAAGCGGTAATCAGTCTACTATCACAAAGATGAGAGACAAATACAGAAATGCCGATGTTCTTATGGTAGATGATATTCAGTTTATAATAGGTAAGGATGCAACTCAGGAAGAGTTTTTCAATACTTTCAATACTCTTCATCTTGCCGGTAAACAGATAATACTTTCATCTGATAAACCTCCAAAAGAACTTGAAACTCTTGATGCCAGATTCAAATCAAGATTCGCAATGGGTCTTATAGTTGATATTCAGGCTCCAGACTATGAAACCCGTATGGCTATACTTAGACAGTTAGCTGAAAATAATGCCAAAAAGATTGATGATGATATCATCAAATACATAGCAGAAAATGTTAAATCAAACATTAGAGAGCTAGAAGGAGCTTTTAACCAGATCATAAATATATCAAGAATTGAAAATACTGATCATATAACTCTTGATACAGCAGAAAAAGCTCTTAAAAATATAATAAATCAGAATCAGAATGAACTTATAACTCCTGATTATATATTAAATGTTGTATGTGAGGAATTCGGAGTAAGTCCTGAAGATATGAGATCTTCAAGAAGAAATCAGGAAATAGTAACTCCAAGACATATATTTATGTATCTTTGCAGACAGATAATAGATATGACATATGAAGATATTGCAAAATATCTCATGAAAAAAGATCATACAACTGTAATACACGGATATAAAAGAGTAAAGGAAGATCTCTTAAAAGATCCTGAATATGCAAGCAGAATTAATAACATAAAAGTAAAGATCAGTCCACAAAACTGATGTGAAATATATGTAAATAGTATGTGGATAAATTTTTTAACATTTTTTATGTGATTTTCATATGTTGATAACTGGTTATTTATTAACATGTTATTCTTCTTTTTTCACATAGTAAAAATTTTTAAGAATCCTTTAAATATGCGAAAAATAAGGGTTTTCCACATATTTACATCCTCTATTAATAATACTTCTAAAATCTTATAAAATATATAACAAAGGATTCGCCTTACGGCCGGAAAGGAATTATCAACATGAAAATATTATGTCAGAAATCAGATTTGCTTAATGGTCTCTCTATAGTATCAAAAGCTGTACCAAGTAAAACAACGATGTCTATTCTTGAATGTATTCTTGTTGATTCAACAGCAGGAAATATCAAGTTTACTGCTAATGATATGGAACTTGGTATTGAAACAATAGTAGAAGGCCAGATCATTGAAAAAGGAATAATAGCTATAGATGCAAAAATGTTCCTTGATATTGTTAGAAAGCTTCCTGACAGTGTTGTTAAGATAGAAACAGATGATGATAACAAGGCTTATATAACATGTGAAAAAGCAAAATTCACTATTATTGGAAAATCAGGTGAAGATTTTTCATATCTTCCTCAGGTTAAAAAGGCTAATCCCCTTATAATATCCCAGTTTTCACTTAAGGATATAATAAGACAGACCATTTTATCTATTAATGAAAATGATTCCAACAAGATCATGAGCGGTGAGCTTTTTGAGATAAAGAGCAATAAATTAAGAGTTGTTTCTCTTGATGGTCACAGAATTTCTATAAGAAATATAAGTCTTAAGGATGAATATGATGATCATAAGGTTATAATTCCCGGAAAAACTCTTAATGAGATAAGCAAGATACTTGGTGGAAGTGATGAAGATGATGTTTCAATATTCTTCACTGATAAGCATGTAATATTTGAATTTGACAGTACTACTGTTATATCACGTCTTATTGAAGGTGAGTATTTTAAGGTTGATCAGATGCTCAACAATAATTATGAGACAAAGATATCAATCAACAAAAAGGAATTCCTTAATTGTATAGACAGAGCTACTCTTCTTGTTAAAGAAGGTGATAAAAAGCCTATCATTGTAAGTATAGAAGATGAAAAGCTCGAACTTAAGATAAGTTCGGCTCTCGGAAGCATGAATGAAGACATAGATATAAAGAAAGAAGGAAAGAGTCTGATGATAGGATTCAATCCTAAGTTTTTGATAGATGCTCTTAAGGTTATAGATGATGAAACAATAGATATGTATATGTTCAATTCAAAAGCACCCTGCTTTATAAAGGATGCTGATGAAAGCTACATATATCTTGTTCTCCCTGTTAATTTCAATAATGTAGGTTAGGTCTTATCATATATGGAAGTAATAAAACTTAGGGATGATTATATAAAACTCGGTCAGGCACTTAAAGCCGCAGGACTGGTTGAATCAGGTGTTGATGCCAAATTTGTTATAAACGACGGACTTGTAAAAGTAAACGGATCTGTTGAAACACAAAGAGGCAAAAAGCTTTACAGCGGTGATATTGTTGAATTTGACAATAATACGATAAAGATTGAGTAAAGAGGTAAATAATGATAATTAAATCCCTTGAATTAAGTGATTATCGTAATTATGAATCTCTTTTGATTAACCTTGATAAAGGCACTAATATTCTTTATGGCGATAATGCTCAGGGTAAAACAAATATCCTTGAAGCTATTTATATGTCTGCGACCACCAAATCTCATAAGTTGAGCAAAGATAAGGAAATTATAAGATTTGGAAAACAGGAAGCACATATAAGGACGATTATTGAAAAAGATGATATAGAAACAAGAGTTGATATGCATCTTAGAAGCTCAAAGTCCAAGGGAATCGCTATAGACGGTGTAAAGATAAAAAAAGCCGCCGAACTCATGGGACTTACAAAAATCGTATTTTTTTCGCCTGAAGATTTAAGTATCATAAAAAATGGCCCGGCGGAAAGAAGAAGATTTATAGATATAGAGCTTTGTCAGCTTGATAATTTCTATCTTTATAACCTGAATAATTACAACAAGATAGTAAATCAGAGAAATAATCTTTTAAAAAACCTTTTTGTAAATCCGGAACTCAAGGATACACTCAGCATCTGGGATAAACAGCTCATATCTTACGGAAGCAAGATAATTGAAAGAAGAAAGCAGTTTATTGATCAGCTTAATGAGATTATAGCTTCAATTCATTCAAACCTTTCCGGAGAAAAAGAAAAGCTAAGACTCATATATGAGCCAAATATTGATATAGAAAGCTATGCTTCAAGTCTTGAAAACAGTCATGACAGAGATATAAAGCTGAAACAGACAACTATAGGTCCTCACAGAGATGATATTTCATTTAATGTTATAAGTGAAAGCACCAATAACATAGAGATAGATATCAGAAAATACGGATCCCAGGGTCAGCAGCGAACAGCTGCTCTCTCACTTAAGCTTTCTGAAATAGAACTTGTAAAAAAGATAACAAAAGATACACCTATATTGCTGCTTGATGATGTTTTATCTGAACTTGACAGTAACAGACAGAATTTTCTATTAAACAGCATTGGAAATATACAGACTATAATAACCTGTACCGGACTTGATGAGTTTGTAAATAACAGGTTTGAAGTAAACAAGGTATTTAAAGTAACTAACGGAAATGTTAGTGAGGCTTCATAAATTATATTAAGGATGGCATATTATGGCAGAAAATATGAATGAACAATATGGTGCTGACCAAATACAGATTTTGGAAGGTCTTGAAGCTGTTAGAAAAAGACCCGGTATGTATATTGGAAGCACTTCTTCAAGAGGACTTCATCATCTTGTTTATGAAATAGTAGATAATTCGGTCGATGAAGCACTTGCCGGATATTGTTCAGAAATTGAAGTTACGGTCAATGAAGACAATTCTATAACTGTTATTGATAACGGTCGTGGTATACCGATAGGTATAAATCACAAAGCCGGAAAGCCTGCTGTAGAAGTAGTATTTACCATACTGCATGCCGGCGGTAAGTTCGGTGGTGGCGGATATAAGGTATCCGGAGGTCTTCACGGTGTAGGTGCCAGTGTCGTAAATGCACTTTCAGAGTGGCTTGAAGTTCAGATCTACAATGAAGGCAAGATATATAAGCAGCGCTATGAACGCGGTAAGGTAATGTATCCTTTGAAGGTAGAAGGAGAATGTGAAGAGTCAAAAACCGGCACAAGAGTCGATTTTATGCCTGATTCCACGATTTTTGAAACTACCGAGTTTGAATTTGATGTGCTCAAAAACAGATTAAGAGAGACAGCCTTCCTTACAAAAGGTCTTAAGATAGTTCTCATCGATAAAAGAGAAAAGGATGAAGACGGAAATAAGATCGAGATTTCCAAGACATTCCATTATGAAGGCGGCATAAAGGAATTTGTTACTTACCTAAATAAGAGCAAAACTCCTCTTTATAACGACATTCTTTACTTTGAAGGTACAAAGAATAAGGTTTATGTTGAGGTTGCTTTCCAGCATAACGACGGTTATACCGAAAATATAGCAAGCTTTGTAAACAATATAACCACTCCCGAGGGCGGTACTCATCTTGTAGGTTTCAGAAATGCTCTTACAAAGACATTCAATGATTATGCAAGAACAAACAAGATCTTAAAAGACAACGATCAGAATCTTACAGGTGAAGATATAAGAGAAGGTCTGACTGCTATCATCAGTATCAAGGTTGAGGAGCCTCAGTTTGAAGGTCAGACAAAGCAGAAACTCGGAAACAGTGAGGCAAGAGGAGCAGTTGAGAGCTTAGTTACCGAACAGCTGACATATTTCCTTGAGCAGAATCCTTCGGTTGCAAGGACAATCTGCGAAAAATCCATCTTAGCTCAGCGTGCACGTGATGCCGCAAGAAAGGCAAGGGATCTCACGAGAAGAAAATCTTCTCTTGATACGATGGCTCTTCCCGGTAAACTTGCAGACTGTTCTGACAGAAACCCGGAAAACTGTGAGATATTCATAGTCGAGGGAGATTCCGCTGGAGGATCTGCAAAGACAGCAAGAAGCCGTGCGACACAGGCAATCCTTCCTCTCAGAGGTAAGATATTAAATGTTGAAAAGGCAAGGCTTGATAAGATACTCGGAAACGAAGAGATCAAATCAATGATCACCGCATTCGGTACAGGTATTTATGATGATTTTGATATATCAAAGCTCAGATATCACAAGATCATTATCATGACCGATGCCGATGTCGACGGTGCGCATATAGCTACTCTTATGCTCACCTTCTTATACAGATTCATGCCTGAACTTATAAAACAGGGTTATGTTTATCTTGCGCAGCCTCCGTTATTCAAACTGGAGAAAAACAAGAAGATCTGGTATGCATATTCGGATGATGAGCTTTCAGGTATCATAGAAGAAGTCGGCAGAGATCAGAATAACAAGATCCAGAGATATAAAGGTCTTGGTGAAATGGATGCCGATCAGCTCTGGGAAACAACCATGAATCCCGAGTCACGTATACTCCTTAGAGTAAATATGGATGAGGATTCGGAGAGCGAACTTGATCTTACCTTTACAACTCTTATGGGTGACAAGGTAGAGCCTAGACGTGAATTCATCGAAGAAAACGCTAAATACGTAAAGAATCTTGATATATAAAAACCGAAAGGTAAAGCAATGGAAGACCGGATTTTTGACAAAATTAAACTTGTAGATCTTAAAAAGACCATGGAAACGTCATATATTGACTATGCCATGAGTGTTATCGCTTCAAGAGCACTCCCTGATGTAAGGGACGGACTTAAGCCGGTACAGAGAAGAGTTCTCTATTCAATGATAGAACTCAACAACACACCGGATAAACCGCACAGAAAAAGTGCCCGTATAGTCGGTGATACGATGGGTAAATACCATCCTCACGGTGACAGTTCCATCTATGGAGCTTTAGTAAATATGGCTCAGGACTGGTCATTCAGATATCCGCTTGTTGACGGTCACGGAAACTTCGGTTCCGTAGACGGTGACGGCGCTGCGGCAATGCGTTATACCGAGGCGAGATTATCAAAGATCTCAATGGAACTGATCTCAGATATCAATAAGGATACTGTTGATTTTGTTCCCAACTTTGATGAAACCGAAAAGGAACCTACTGTTTTACCCAGCAGATATCCGAACCTTTTAGTAAACGGTACAACAGGTATTGCTGTAGGTATGGCGACAAATATACCTCCTCACAATCTCAGAGAAGTTATAAGCGCAGTCGTTAAGATAATAGACAACAGGGTTGAAGAAGACAGAAAGACCGAGATAGATGAGATACTTCCTCTTGTAAAGGCTCCGGATTTTCCCACCGGCGGTGTGATTATCGGAACCCGTGCAGTTGAAGAAGCATACAGAACAGGCCGAGGAAAGATAAGGGTAAGAGGTGTTACAAGTATCGAGACTCTTCCTAACGGAAAGAATCAGATAATAATAACCGAGCTTCCTTATATGGTAAACAAGGCAAGACTCATTGAAAAGATCGCCGAACTTCACAAGGATAAGAAGGTTGACGGCATCACTGATCTTAGAGATGAATCAGACAGAGACGGTATGCGTGTCGTTATTGAGCTTCGCAAGGATGTCAATGCGAACATAGTGCTCAACACACTTTATAAGCATACCCAGCTTCAGGACACATTCGGTGTTATAATGCTTGCGCTGGTTAATAACCAGCCCAGAGTAATGAATCTTCTTGATATGCTGGTTTATTACTTAAAGCATCAGGAGGATGTAGTTACAAGAAGAACAAGATTCGATCTTCAGAAGGCTGAAGAGAGAGATCACATTTTACAGGGTCTGCTCATCGCGCTTGACAATATCGATGAAGTCATCCAGATAATGCGTTCTTCAAAGACGACTCAGGAAGCAAAAGACAGGTTGATGGAGAGATTCGGACTTACAGATGTACAGGCCGAAGCCATTGCAAACATGCGTCTTCGTGCTCTCACAGGATTAGAGAGAGAAAAAATCGAAAACGAGCATGCGGAACTTGTTAAGAGAATTGCAGAATTAAAAGCGATCCTTGCGGATGAAAAGCTCTTACTCGGAGTTATAAAGAAAGAAATTGAAGAGATCGCTGACAAATACGGTGATGACAGAAGAACCCAGATAGGATTTGACGAGTATGATATAACAATGGAAGATCTTATTCCTGATGAGAATGTTGTCATTACAATGTCAAATCTCGGATATATCAAGAGAATGACCGTTGACAATTTCCATGCACAGCACAGAGGCGGCAAGGGAATCAAGGGTATGACGACCATTGAGGATGATTATATCGAAGATCTTCTCATGACCAATACACATAATCATGTGATGTTCTTCACCAACTTCGGTCGTGTATACAGATTAAAGGTTTACGAGATACCGGAAGCAAGCAGAACGGCAAGAGGAACAGCGATAATCAATCTTCTTCAGCTTAATCCGGGAGAAAAGATATCAGCGGTAATACCGGTTACGACATATGATGAGAATCATAATCTGTTCATGGTAACAAAGAACGGAACAGTCAAGAAGACCTGTGTATCCGAATACATGAACATCAGAAAGAACGGTCTTATAGCTATAGGATTAAGGGATGATGATGAACTCATAGAAGTTAAGACAACAACAGCCGATTCCGAGATATTCCTTGTAACAAAGTACGGTATGTGCATAAGATTCAAGGAAACAGATGTAAGAAAGACCGGAAGAAGCGCTATGGGTGTTATCGGTATGAATCTTACCGACGGAGACGAGATCGTAGGTATGCAACTTGATCATCAAGGTGATTCACTCCTTATCGTATCCGAAAAGGGTATGGGAAAGAGAACCGTACTTGATGAATTCCATGTTCAGAAACGTGGCGGCCGCGGAGTAAAGTGCTACAAGATAACGGAAAAGACAGGATATGTTCTTGGTGTAAAGGCAGTTACCGATGAACATGAGATCATGATGATAACAACTGAAGGGATCATCATTCAGATCTCGATGAAGGATGTCAATACATACGGAAGGATCACTTCGGGAGTCAAGCTTATAAATCTCAACAACAACGTATTGCTCGCAAAGATCGCTAAAGTACGTGAAAAGGTAAACGAAAGCGGTGAGGTTGAAGCGATAGATTACGAGACAACCGAGGAAGACACAGAATAAAAACAATTCTTAAGCCGGTTTTATAAGCCGGCTTAAACTTTAGGGTATAGGTATGAACTGGAATCAGCTATTATGTCCTGACAGGATAAGATCTAAAACAAAAAGTACAACAAACAGGGACTTGCGAACTGAGTTTGAAAAGGATTATCACAGGATAATAGGAAGCGCAGCATTTCGAAGACTTCAGGATAAGACTCAGGTATTCCCTCTTGATAAGAGTGATTTTATAAGGACAAGACTCACTCATTCACTCGAAGTGAGCTCATTTGCCAAATCACTCGGTCAGAATGTCGGAGAAAAGATAATATCAGGAAATCTTGATCCGGATTTTGGATTAAGACAAAAAGAGGATATCTGTGCCATCTTGCAGTGCGCCGGACTTATCCACGATATAGGCAATCCTCCTTTCGGACATTTCGGAGAGACAGCCATACAGGACTGGTTTAAATTAAATCTTCCCAAACTTACGTTTAAGGGAAAATCCATAGAAACTCTGCTAAATGAGCAGATGAAACAGGATTTCTACAATTTTGAGGGAAATACACAGGCTCTCAGAGTTGTCAGCAAGCTGCATTTTCTTGTTGATGAGCATGGAATGAACCTTACAAAAGCACTTCTTGCGACAATAATAAAATATCCTGGATCGTCTCTTGAAATTGATAAAAAAAGTGGTAATATAAAGACGAAAAAAATGGGGTATCTGTATGCGGAAAAGGATATCTTTGAAGATATCGAGGAAAGCACAGGTACTAACGGATCCAGACATCCGCTGACATATCTGCTCGAAGCTGCAGATGATATAGCTTATAAGACAGCCGATATGGAGGATTCCATAAAGAAGAACTGTATCACTTACGGACAGCTGGTAGACGAGCTGAAAGCATCAGACAGCTACAAGAACGAATCAGGTGTTTATAGAAAACTGGTAGATGTTCTTGAGTATAAATATGAAAAGGCTCTAAAACAGGATATAGAAAAACCCGATGTTTACGCGGTTCAAAACTGGGTGATCAGCATCCAGGGACAGATGCTTTTTGCAGCTAGCGACAGTTTTATTGAGCATTACGATGAGATAATGAATGGGACTTATAAATATGATCTTTTCCATGGAACAGATGAAGAGGAGATCATGGAAAGACTCGGTGACATAGAATTCAGATACTCATTTACATCAATGCCTCTCTATAAACTTGAGGTGGCAGCCGATACGATTTTCAATTTCCTTTTAGACCG
>JAEEUS010000012.1 GCA_016290615.1 Lachnospiraceae bacterium
TCGCCCATTAAAGCGGTACGCGAGCTGGGTTCAGAACGTCGTGAGACAGTTCGGTCCCTATCCGGCGTAGGCGAAGGATATTTGAGAGGAGCTGCCCTTAGTACGAGAGGACCGGGGTGGACGGACCACTGGTGTATCTGTTGAGGACCAACCTCATGGCAGAGTAGCCAAGTCCGGCCGGGATAAACGCTGAAGGCATCTAAGCGTGAAGCCCCCCTCAAGATGAGATATCCCATGCAAGACATGTAAGACCCCTTGAAGACGACAAGGTAGATAGGGCCAAGGTGTAAGTGCAGTAATGTATTCAGCTGATGGTCACTAATAGGTCGAGGGCTTATCCAAAAGGTCTGTGATATTTGAATTTCAGTATTCGATTTTTGAGGTATATACCTTAAATGGCCCAGTGGCTCAGTTGGTTAGAGCGCCGCCCTGTCACGGCGGAGGTCACGGGTTCGAGTCCCGTCTGGGTCGTAATGAATAAGGGATCTTAGCTCAGCTGGGAGAGCATCTGCCTTACAAGCAGAGGGTCATAGGTTCGAGCCCTATAGGTCCCATATATGCCGATGTGGCTCAATTGGCAGAGCAGCTGATTTGTAATCAGCAGGTTATCGGTTCGAGTCCGATCATCGGCTCTAAAAAACTGAATAAGTTTTTTATGGATGGATTCCCGAGTGGCCAAAGGGGACAGACTGTAAATCTGCTGCAAATTGCTTCGGTGGTTCGAATCCACCTCCATCCATTACTCTTTAACGCGGGGTGGAGCAGTCTGGAAGCTCGTCGGGCTCATAACCCGAAGGTCGTAGGTTCAAATCCTACCCCCGCTACTAAGGTGATAAATCACCGTTTGCCCAGATAGCTCAGTTGGTAGAGCAGAGGACTGAAAATCCTCGTGTCACTGGTTCGATTCCGGTTCTGGGCACTTAAAGAAAGCTTCAATCGTAAGGTTGGAGCTTCTTTCTTGTTGATTTTGTATTTCTTATTTTGTAACATACTCTAAGAAGCAAAGTATTTTTATGAGATTAGTCATATGTTTTCATTCAGAAAAAGATCACAAGATAACAAGCTAAAAGAGACTTTCAGATATGATCCCGAAACACAATATCCCGTTATAAAGAGTTCTATCTGCACAGGCGAAAAAGTAGCAGGATTCAAGAACAGGAGCGATGGTCATTTCACGGAAGTGATGCTCATAAGATCTCCCGAGGAAGAACAAAGGTTTAAGGATATTTATGGTCTTGATACCGTAAAAACGGAGTATTAAGGTTAAGGAAGAAAGAAATGAGCAGAGAATTTCACTGTCCTTCATGTGACAAGAAGCTATTTACCTATGAAGAACGAACAAGAAAATACGGCAGTCTCTTAAAAGAATGCAAAAAGTGCGGAGCACAGTACCTGGATCCGAGATACTATGAGCTGGCAATAGACGGAATTCCCGAGGATGAATTTGGAGTAGGCAGGTATTCTCTGGCTATACTGATCGGTGCTTTCTTCGGATGGAGAGGTATCCGTACTGCCAACATCTACATGTATACGGGAGCAGATCCGGTCAGATGGCTACTTCCCATATCATTTATCCTTATATCTTTTATAGTTGTTATCGCCGGATTATATGAGATATTTACGATAGCAACAGGACTTAAAAGAAAGAAAATGGAAAGACTCTACGAGGAGTCGAAGGCTAGAATGAAAGACTCTGGTTATATATATACACTTCAAAAACACGGATATATGATTCCCGAGGAATATAACTTATGAAAAAGACAGCAGTAGTTTTTCCCGGTGTGGGATATACAAAAGACAGACCGCTTTTATACTTTGCCGGCAAGCTGGCCGCAGCAAACGGCTATGAACTAATTCATCTTGATTTTTCAGGAATAGACTGGAGCAAGGAAAAGCTTAAGGATAAGGAGTTTCTGCTAAATACTCTGGAGTACTGCCTTAATAAGACCGATGAATTGTTTAAATCTGTTGACCTGACAAAAGATGACAGTATCCTGTTCATATCAAAGAGCATAGGAACTGTTGTTGCAACCGCTTATGCTGACAGACACGGCATTGAGGCTAAGCAGATATGTTTTACACCGCTTGAATTCATAGACAGATTCATTAAGGATGAGAACGGGCTTATCTTTTACGGAAGCGCAGATCCCTATGCGGATCCTGAAATGATCGCAGATATATGCAGGAAAAAGAAACTGACGTCATATTGTATTGAAGATGCCAATCATTCACTGGAAACAGGAGATGTATTAAAGGATATAGATAACCTTTTATCTGTGATGAATAAGGTAAATAATTTTATAAATCTTTTATAAATTGAGGGGTTCATACCCCTTGATTTTATTTTATAAAGGGACTATAACACTGGTAGAACGAGATAAACGAAACGCCAACTGAATATGGGCATTCCGCGAACTTCCCTGTTCTCAATTTTTGAAACTAACGGAGGAAAAGACAAATGACTACTTTGAAAGTACAAAAAAGAGACATGGAAACAAAGGCAAAAGCATTAAGAAGAGAAGGCTTTGTAACTGGCAATCTCTTTGGCAAGGAGATCAAGGGATCCATACCGCTTAAGATCGAAAAGAAGGATGCCGAGCAGATCCTTAAGACATGCTTGAAGGGAAGCCAGCTTTTTGTTGAACTGGACGGCAAGAAATACGATGTTTTGCTGAAAGAGATCGATTATGATTCTATCAAGAAACAGGTACTTGAACTGGACTTCCAGGCACTGGTTAAAGGTGAGGTTGTTCATTCCGTAGCCGAGATAGTTCTTCATAACAAGGACAAGGTTGTTGAAGGAATACTTGAACAGCTCTTACCAGAAGTATCATACAAGGCACTGCCTGAAGCATTGGTTGACAGGATAGATGTCGACTGCAGCAACTTAAGACTGGGAGATACACTTAAGGTAGCTGACCTTGATATAGCTAAACACAAGGATCTTACTATTCTTACTGATCTTGAGACTCCGGTTGTCAGTGTTGTGGCACCGCACAATAAAGCTGTTGAGGAAGCTGAAGAGCCTGAAGGAGCAGAAGAAGCCACTGAGAAATAGCATATATGATTCTAAGGACCTGTTGTCTTATGACAATGGGTCTTTTTCTTGTCTTGCCCGTTATGCTATTATAGATATGTTGTATCTTTTTAATAAGGAGTATACAGGATGATAGCGCTGATAGTCGCATATGCAAAAAACAGGGTCATAGGAAATAAAGGACAGATCCCCTGGAGGATCAAGGGAGAACAGAAGCGTTTTAAAGAACTCACAACCGGCAACGTGGTAGTAATGGGAAGACGCTCTTATGAGGAGATAGGCAGACCGCTTCCTAATCGCATGACATATGTTGTCAGCAATACAAAGAACTTTGATGAGGAAGGTGTAAAGACCGTTAAATCCCTTAAGGAAGCTATCGATCTTGCCGCTGATAAGGATATATACATATCGGGCGGTGCAGGACTTTATAAAGAAGCAATAGATCTTGTCGATGTAATGTACAATACGGAGATCGATGCTGTAATAGAAGGAGATACATATTTTCCTCTGTTTGATGAAAGCGAATTTGTCAAAACCATTGATGAATGTGTGGACGCAGAGATCCCGTACAGATATGTAACATATACAAGAAAATCAGCATGGGAGAGACATCCTGTAAGTAAAAAGGAAACAATAAAGTATTATCCTATTGAAGAGCTTGATAAAACAGGTATTGTCATATCTTTGTACACGACCAATCGCGACAGTGCATGGAAATACGGCAAGCTCGGAGCGGATAAAAACTGTAAAAAGCTTGCAGACACGCTTAAGATAGATATCAATGATATGGTCATGCTCAACCAGACACATTCAGACGGCATCAGAGTCATTACACGAAAAGATGCGGGAGAGATGGTAACAAGACCTCTTACAAAGGATGGCTTTGACGGCATGATAACAAATGAAAAAGGTTTGCTTCTGTGTACAGTTGAGGCAGACTGTGTGCCTGTATATCTTCTTGATCCTGTGCATGAAGCGATAGGAATGGTCCACAGCGGATGGAAAGGGACTGCAAAACAGATAGCTGCAAATGCTGTTAAGCTTATGTCTGAAACATATGATTGCAGACCTGAGGATATACGTATCGCTATCGGGCCGTGTATATGTGCAGACTGCTATGAAGTAGGTGAAGAACTAAAAGCAGAGTTTTCAAATGATTTCAGTGAGGATGAGCTTAGCAGGATATTTGTAAATCCTCATTCTGACAGATACAATCTGGATCTTAAAAAAGCTATATGCATCTCTTTAAAAAAGGTCGGAATAAAGGATGAGAATATAACAGATACAGGCAGATGTACCAAAGAAGATGACGAGCTGTGCTCATGGCGAAGAGACAATCCTGTAATGAGAAGCATGCTTACAGGAATAATGCTAAAGAAGGATTAACGCTTCTTGCTCATTTATTGGTGATGTAGTATGATTATCATCAGTGTTGACAAATAAAAAAGGAAGAATAAATATGGTCTGCGATAATATTTTGGAATATATCGGACATACTCCGATGGTAAGATTAAACAGAATGAATGATCCAGAGGCTGCAGAAGTGCTGGTCAAGTACGAAGGATTAAATGTAGGAGGTTCAATAAAGACAAGAACGGCCTACAACATGATAAAACAGGCTGAGAAAGACGGTATCATAAATAAGGATACCATTATAGTGGAGCCGACAAGCGGAAATCAGGGAATCGGACTGGCCCTTATCGGAGCTGTAAGAGGCTATACTACAAAGATAATCATGCCTGACAGTGTGAGCGAGGAAAGAAGACTTCTTGTTAAACACTACGGAGCAGAGGTCATACTGATCCATGATGCGGGTGATATAGGGGCATGCATGGATGAGTGTCTTCAGACAGCATTAAAAATGGCAAAGGAAGATCCCAGAGTATATATCCCCCAGCAGTTTGAGAATCCCGCAAACCCCAAGGTTCATAAGCATCATACGGGACTTGAGATCATGGAACAGGTTGCAGGACCTATACACGGATTCTGCTCAGGAATAGGTACCGGAGGAACGATAAGCGGCATCGGAGAGGTGTTAAAGGCACAGTATCCGGATATCGAGATCTGGGCAGTGGAACCGGAAAATGCGGCTATTCTTGCCGGAGGAAATATAGGTACCCATCTTCAGATGGGAATAGGCGACGGCATCATTCCCGCAAACTTAAATCAGAAGATCTATGATGATATCTATATCGTTACGGATGAAGAGGCTATACAGACAGCAAAGGATCTGGCCCGCAAGGAAGGCATCATGTGCGGTATCAGTTCGGGTACCAATGTCGCTGCAGCTTTAAAGCTTGCTAAAAAGCTCGGAAAGGGCAAGACAGTTGTGACCGTTCTTCCCGATACGGCTGAGAGATATTTTTCGACACCGCTGTATGAAAACGACTGATAACCACAAAATATAGATTTATATATATCAATAATGAAGAAAAAAGGAAAATACTAAATGTGGTATTTTCCTTTTTTAGTGCCACTTTTCCTTGTGTTTTGACATGTGCTGTGATAAACTTGATACGGTGAATAGTGGGTAATTATTTGCTTTTTGCAGATACAAGATATTGTAGTACACCGTTTAAGAGGGAATAGTTTTGGACAAGTACGAGTACAAATTAAGATCCGATGAGATCAAATCACTTATCAAGCAAAGGGAGTTTCAGAAGGCTGTCGAGATAGCCGATACCATAGACTGGACCAGGGTCAGGAGTGTAACGACTCTTTGTACAATAAGCGATCTGTATAAGATAAACCGCCGCTACAGAGATGCCAAGATACTTCTTGAACAGGCATACGAGAGATATCCAAACGGCAGGATGATCGTGTATTCTCTGTGTGAACTGTGTATAAAGATGGAGGAGATCGTACAGGCTATAGAGTATTACAAGCAGTTTGTACAGATGGCTCCGACAGATAACGGAAAGTTTATCCTTCAGTACAAGATATATGAAGCGCAGGATGTCAGTCTTGAAGAGCGTGTAGCTGTTCTTGAGGAGCTCAAGAAGCGTGATTACAAGGAAAAATGGGGATATGAACTGGCATATCTTTATCATCGCATAGGTCTTACAACGAAATGTGTAGAGGAATGTGATGAACTCATCGTCTGGTTCAGAGAAGGAACCTATGTAAAAAAAGCCATGGAGCTAAAGATGCTTCATCAGCAGCTGACCGAAAGCCAGATGAGTCTTTATGAGAGCATGCTTCCTCCAAAGGAAAGAGAAGCGTTTATTGCTCAGAACACCGTTGAGATGAGCAAGAAAAAGCCCGAAGATGATATTCAGGTAAAGACCATGGATATGAGCAAATACAATACGCTCAACCTCCAGAAGGAACTTGCTGAATCCATGAAGGACGTGCTGGTTGCAGATAACGGATTTGCGTCTCTTGTTCCTGATGCCAACGGTCAGGCTGTTCAGGGTACATATATTCCCGATGACTTCTCAATAGACAAGAGAATAGGCACCACTACGGAAAAGATATCAAGAACACTGGTAACGGAAGAACCCATGACAGGAGAGGATTCTCCTCTGCCTTCAATTTCCTCAGGTGCATCAACCCAGATGCTTCACGATACGGGAGAAATGGAGGAGCTGTTCTTTGAAGACAACAGAGCTGACAGGACTCCTGCACCAGCATATCCTGTAGAAAGCATAGATGCTGCATCGGATGAGATAAACGAAAGTATTGCAAACGACACATCACAGTTCCCTGCATATGATCCTGTAAAGGATCTTGAACTGACCATGATGTACAGCCCTCAGGGAATAAACGATGAACTCAGGGAAGCTGACGGCGATATAGATGAAGAGGCTGTTGAGGAAGCCGAGATACCAAAGGTAGGAACAACCACGGCAGAGCTGTTCAATATCGATGATACAGTTGAGATCGTTGAGCCTATCGAGGCGACCAAGGTATTCAACAGAGAAGAGCTTCAGGCTGTTGCAAAGGCATACAATACATCTTTGCAGGCTGATAAATATGATTTTGATTTCAGCGATGCTAAGAAGCCTCAGCCAAAGGCAATAGAAGATTATATCTCCGAGGATATCGGCGATAAGAATACAGAGGAGCTTTTAGCTCTTATAGACCAGAGAGTAAAGGAAGCCGTTGAGAAGGCCTTTGATATAAACAGACCGGTTGTTGTGCCTCAGCAGTATGCGGCAAATCCTTATATATATGAAGAGCCTCCCAAGGCTATGGAAAACGTACTCTCGCAGGAAGCTGACGGACAGATAAGCCTTGTGGTTCCTGAAACTACAGCTGTTGAAAAGCAGATAACAGGACAGTTAAGCTTTAACGATATCCTTAACGAGTGGGAAAATACCAAAAAGCAGAACCAGGTCAAGTTTGAACAGAATCTGGCTACCAAGGTACTGGAGGAAACCGGAAGTCTGTTTACTCCTACCGAATCGATTCAGGTTGACGGCATACTCGAAAAACTTGAAAGAGATGAGATACCGGACAGCGACGATATCGATACAGAGGCAGAATATGAGAAATACCTTGCAGAACTGATGGAACAGGAGCAGGGTGAAGAAGCTGATGCTGCTGAAACAAAAGAAGAAGAAAATGAGGAGCCTTCTACAGAGGAACAGCCTTCTGAAGCAGAAGAACCCAAAGCGGAGGAAAGCATAGAAGAAAGCGAAGATGACGGTGTAGAGGAACTGACTGAGATTGAAGATACTACCGAGTCTGAAGCTGAGACAGAGACCGTAACCGAGCCTGAAGCTGAAGAAGATGAGGCTGAAAATGAATCTGAGCCTGAGGAAGAATTACAGGATCAGGAGCCTGAAATTAAGCCGGAGGCAGAAGAAACTGAGTCTCAGCCCAAAGAAGATAAAGAGGAAGAGCAGTTAAAAGAAACCGAGCCTGAATCAAAAGAGCCTGAAGCAGAGCCTCAAAAGCCCGAAAGCGAGCCGAAGATTAAGGAAGAAGCACCCAAGGCTGAAAAGGATTATAATGACAGTTCTTCAAGGAGCATGAACGATGATGAGCTTGCTTTATTCGGTCAGTTTGCACAGACCAAGACAGCAAGACAGAATCTGTTACGCTCGTTGGATAAAATAAGCTTAGCGGCATATACGGGTAATGTATTCGTTACCGGAGAGACAACAGAGGAATCTGTTGATCTTGCAAAGAACGTAATAAGATATGTAAAGAATACCGATGCAAACTTTACCGGAAAGATCGCAAAGGTTTCGGGAGAAGCGCTTAACAACAAGATGGTAAGCGTCATGGTTGAAAAGCTCGCTAACGGCGGTCTCATCATCGAGAAAGCCAGCGGCATGAGCGCAGAGACAACGAAGAATCTGTTAAGAGCCCTCAATCAGGAAAATACCGGAATCGTAGTTGCACTTCAGGATACCAAGAAGAACATGCATAAGATGATGGAATACTTTGACGGTATGAAGCAGATCATCAATGTTCACATCGAGGTTGAGGAACTCAGCGATGATGCACTGGTTGCATACGGAAAGAAGTATGCGGAACATCTTGAGTATTCTATAGATGATATGGGTATACTTGCACTGCATACACGTATAGATGAGCTGCAGACCAGTGACCATGTGGTAACGGTTGCTGATGTAAGGAGCATCATAGACGAAGCGATCGAGAAAGCAAACAAGAAGACGCTTAAGCACTTTACAGACGTATTGTTCGCCAAGAGATATGATGAGGAGGATATGATAATCCTCAGAGAAAACGATTTTCTTAGTTAATAATCTGCCGGATTGGGGTATCCGGTAAAGAGAGGGGTTTTACGTGGCAGACAGGAAAAAACAAAAAGTATTTATCTCGAATGATGATCAGTATCTGTTCGGACAGAGTACTCACTATGAGATATATAAGAAACTTGGTGCACATCTTTCATGCGAGGACGGTGTTGACGGAGTATTCTTTGCCGTCTGGGCACCTAATGCGGAAACAGTACATGTAGTCGGAACTTTCAATGAGTGGAACGAAAAATCACATCCGCTTAAAAAACTCGGTCCCGGCGGTATATTTGCCGGATTCTATCCGGGTATAAAAGAGGGAGAGTTATACAAGTATCTGATAACCACACCTGAAGGAAAGAAGCTTTACAAGGCGGATCCGTATGCAAACTGGGCGGAATTAAGACCCGGAACAGCATCAAGGATAGCTGATCTTAGCAGGATCAAGTGGAGTGATTCCTCATGGATGAAGGCAAGAGCAGGCAAGGATATGAACAGAGAACCTCTTGCCATATATGAGTGCAACATAGGCTCATGGATGAAGCATCCGACCGGCGAGGACGGTTTCTATACATACAGGCAGTTTGCCGACAGGATAGTTGAATATCTTTCCGATATGAAATACACCCATGTGGAACTCATGGGTATCGCTGAATATCCGTTTGACGGTTCCTGGGGATATCAGGTTACCGGATATTATGCACCGACATCCAGATACGGTTCGCCGGAGGATTTTGCATATCTTGTAAATCTTCTTCATAAGAACGGTATCGGCGTAATCCTTGACTGGGTACCCGCGCATTTCCCGAGAGACGCACACGGTCTGTCAGAGTTTGACGGAACATGTCTGTATGAACATCCAGACAAGAGAAGAGGCGAGCATCCCGACTGGGGTACAAAGATATTCAATTATGCAAAAACAGAGGTAAAGAATTTCCTCATTGCAAATGCACTGTTTTGGATAAATGAATTCCATATAGACGGCCTGAGAGTAGATGCCGTTGCTTCTATGCTTTATCTTGACTATGGCAGGAAGAGCGGAGAATGGCTGCCGAACAAATACGGCGGAAACGAGAATCTGGATGCAATCGAGTTCTTCAAGCATCTCAATTCCGTGATCAGAGGTCTTGATTCGGGCGTTATGACAATAGCCGAAGAATCAACAGCATGGCCTAAGATCACAGCAAGTGTCGAGGATGACGGACTCGGATTCAGTTTCAAATGGAATATGGGCTGGATGCATGATTTCTGCGAATACATGAAGCTTGATCCGTATTTCAGGAAGAACAATCACCATGCGCTCACGTTTGCGATGAGCTATAACAGCTCTGAAAACTATATACTTCCACTCTCACATGATGAAGTTGTTCATCTTAAGTGTTCCATGGTAGAAAAGATGCCGGGATACAAGGTTGATAAATATGCCAACCTTCGAGTAGGATATACGTTCATGTTCGGACATTGTGGAAAGAAGCTTCTTTTCATGGGTCAGGAATTCGGTCAGGAGAGGGAATGGTCCGAGGCAAGAGAGCTTGACTGGTTCCTTCTAAGCGAGCCTCTAAACAAGGGAATGCAGGAATATGTACGCGAACTGCTCTCACTGTATCGAAAGAACAAGGCCATGTATGAGATAGACAATGACTGGGGCGGATTTGAGTGGATAAACTGTGATGATGCCGACAGGAGTACATACAGCTTTATCAGAAAGAGTTCTGACGGAAGGAAAAAGCTTCTGTTTGTCTTAAATATGACACCTATCATGCGTGAGGAGTATGCAGTGGGCGTACCGACATCAAAGAAGGTTAAGCTTCTTCTAAACAGTGATGACGAGCGTTTTGGAGGAAACGGACACAGCATACCGGATACAATAATTCCAAAGCCTTACAAGTGCGACAACAGGGATTACACATTGAATTTTGACCTGCCGCCGTTTTCTGCCGTGATATTTGAAATCTAAATATGTTATACCATCGCCCTCAGATATTTGTCTGGGGGCTGATTAATTGAGGAGGAAAAAATGAAAACAAAGTTATTAAGGAGTGTGATCATCATATGCATGTTAACCGTTATGCTATGTGGATGCACAAAGAAAAACGAGACTGTAATTGATACTCAGACAAGTGAAGAAAAAGATGCGGATGACGGAGGGATGAATGCGATAAATCCGTGGCATGAATGCAGTCAAAAGGAAGCTAAAGATATTGCGCCAAGGCTGTTTAAGGCTCCAGAGGGCGCAACAAACATAAACTGGAGCATGATGGATGCAAAGGATGATGCACAGCCGATGGTGCAGATGTCTTTTGATCTGTCAGGCACAAGTTTTAATGCACGTGAACAGCTTGTCGGCAAGGAGGAGATCACAGATATCTCCGGCATGTACTATGACTGGCAGCTTACAGATAAAGTCAGACTGGCAAACTGGGGCGAAGGAAACATGACAGGTGAAGTTCATGCATTTAACGGTGATGATGAAGATGCACAGCTCATTTTGTGGTTTGATATAGAAACAGGCGCGGCATATTCACTTTCTGCAACGGGACCTGATCTTGACGGGCTTGACATTCAGGCTGTTGCTGAGCAGATGTATGACCCTTCAAATGAGGAAGATATTCCTGATTCAGAGGATTATGATGAAAACGAACATGTTTATCTTGATATAAGCGGCTGCGATACATTTACTCAGATAATAGACAAGAAGCTCACAGAGGGCATGGGTTATGTCAATACCGATATAGGTGATACAAATGTCCTTATGGTCACATCGTATGTGTATGACAACAATGCGGGAGAGAACGATCCCTTCTGGGCAGCTATCGATGCAGAGATATATTATTACGATGAAGACGGCAGTATCCGATGCATGGGATATGTAACAAGCGGAGGCACGGCATATCCTCTGGCGATAGCAAACGGCAAGCTTTATGTAGGAAACAACCACGGCATGGCAAAATACATAGCTGATCCTGATCTTGGTCTTGTTCTCATAGATGACGAGGCATGGGTGGAATATGATTCTGACGGAAAAGAAACATATTATCACAGAAGCGATACAAAGGGTACGATAGGAGATGAGAACGGGATCGTTAAGGATGATTCAGTTATGAACAGCTATTTTGATGAGTATTTTGATGCAAAGGTGCTGTATTTTGACAAAATAGTGAAAAACTAAAGAAAAAAGCAAGTCATGCCGAAATAAAGAGTGAAGATTTTCTTCGCTCTTTTTATTTACAATGAGGTAGCTTATGAGAATTGGTAACAACATGGATATGCCTGTATCGGAACAGGTTCAGGCGGCTAGAACAGCCAATTACTCTAAGGCGGATATTATATCGAATTCGATCAGATTGGACATTACTGATATAGGTAAGGATACCGGTTTAATAATTGATCAGGGAAGATCAATGCAGGATGTTATAGACGAAGCGGGAGCCTTAGATGTTAAGACACAGACAGACTATATGGTAGTAATGTCTAATACTATGTCTGAAGAAGATTATGCAAAGATGTGCAGGGACGGATTTAAACCGGGAGAGATGAATCCTGAGGAATCCGTTACCATCCTGGATCATATCAAAGCCGTTATGGCGCAGTCAGGTGAAGTGGTAGAAGGCTACAATGATGATCTTGATATCTCTAAACTTGAGCAGATAACAGGAAGCAGAGCAGATGCCAACGCGCTTTTAAGTGCCATGAAACAGGCAGACATTCCCGTAAATGAGACAAATGCAAAGAAGATAAATGATGCCGCACGCAATATCGCCGAGGTGAGTGATATCAGTGACAGCGCCATCAGGTTTATGTTGGTCCAGAATCAGCAGCCGACTATCGAAAATATCTATATGGCTAGTTTTTCCGCACAGGGAAGCGGCACAGAGCAGGCAAGGGGATATTATTCTCTTGGCATGCAGGGATATCTTGCAAAGAAAGCCGATGCATCAGACATATCTTCTATAATGCCTGATATACAGAAAACGGTTGAAGGCTTTGAGCTTGAAAATATCGATGAAGAGACAGGAATAAAAGAGGCCACATGGCTTGTTGAGCGCGGTCTTGACATAACAAAGGCCAACATAGAAAAGCTTGATGAGCTAATGAGCATAAAGCTTCCCAAGGATTATAAGCAAGCCTGTGAAAGAGCGGCATTTTCTCTTGGCAGGGGTGATGAGCCAAAGAAGGCTGATCTTATAAAGGATACGCAAAACCTGTATGATAAAGCAGCATCTATCATAGAAAAGACTGAAAAGATAAGCGATGAACAGGTTAAGGAAACTCTGAATGCAGGAAAGATCCTTAATCTTAAAAATCTCTGGAGTGCAAAGGAAACCTTTGGAGTAACTTCAAACATTTCAGCTGAGATCTCTGCTAAGACTGTTACAGACGGACAGGCCGTGCTTGAAGAAGTAAGACTTAAAATGACATTAGATGCAAATGTTGCAATGCTAAAGCGAGGTATCGAGATCGATACTCTTCCTCTCAGCAGACTTGTCGAGGAAATAAGATCAGCTCAGCAAAATATTGATGACATTCTTGTTTCCAAAGAAGCGTCAGGTAAGAATTCAACTCTGATAGAGCAGGGAGCCCAGGTATACAGAACAACCCTTAAGGCTGTAAACGATATACCTTACCTGCCGGCAGCGGTCATCGGACGACTTAAGATAGAACAGGAATACTCGTTAACGACAGTTCATGAAGTCGGAACCGATATGAAAGCCCGTTATGAGGCAGCAGGTCAGTCTTATGAAACACTTATGACCGCACCAAGAAGAGATATGGGAGATTCCATTTCAAAGGCTTTCAGAAATGTTGACGATATCCTGAACGATCTTGGTATTGAGACTGATGAAGCCAACAGAAAAGCGGTAAGGATCCTTGGCTACAACAGCATGGAGATAAATGAGGAATCCATCAGTCAGATAAGAGAGGCAACGGACAGAGTCATGAACGCAGTAAATGCCCTGACTCCGGCCAAGACTCTTGAACTCATCAGACAGGGTATCAATCCCATGCAGATGAGTATAGATGAGCTGACAGAAGTTCTCTCAAATCTCTCGCCTGAAGAAGCCGATGAAAAATATTCGAGATTCTTGTACAAGCTCGATAAGAGCGGTGAGATAAGCGATAGCGAAAGAGAAGCATATATAGGTATCTACAGATTCATCAACCGCCTTGAAAAAACAGATGCGGCTGCCATCGGTGCTTTTGTTAACAGTGAAAGAGAGATAACATTTAAGAGCCTGTTATCGGTAATGAGAAGCTCAAAGGCAAGATTTAACGAGACCATAGATGACAGTTACGGCTTCTTGCAGGATACAGTGAAAAAAGGTATCAGTATTTCTGATCAGATCGAGCAGGCATTTGCAAGATCGATCGGTAAAGAAAAAGATGAAAGACTGAATGAAGAGTACCTTAAAGAAGACTACAGAGAGTACATGGATGCAATAAGCTTGGGCAAAAATGCTGTTGATCAGCTCATTGGAAACGGTGATATGGTGACCGTGAGCAATATGGCGGCTTCAGAAGCACTCGCATCTGTTGACAGAAATGCATTCAGACAGCTTAAAGGATACGCTGAAAGAACTGAAGATAAAGAAAAAGAAGAATCTGTAAAAGAAGATTATGACAATGCTCTGACTGATCTTATCGACAGATTTGAAGACAGAGACAGCGCAAAGAAGGCATATGCTTCAGTAATAGAACTCGGAAAGCAGATAGTTGAGGATGTGCGTTACAGTGCAGACGATTCGATCGATCTTAGACAGATATCTCTTTGTCACAAGCAGCTGTCACTGGCACTGTCGCGTTCAGACAGGGAAAACTATACAGTTCCCGTAAATATAAACGGCGAGACGACAGCCATAAATCTTACTCTTAGACATGATAAGGATGCCAGGGGAGAGGTCAATATCGGATTTGAAACAGATATGTTCGGCAGAGTTACGGTTCAGTTTAATGTATCATCTGACGGTATAAAAGGTCTGTTTGTTTCACAGAACAGAGAAGGTGTAGATGTACTTAAGCGTGTTTCCGAGAATATGAGTCAAAAACTTGAGGCTCCAACTGATTTCAGAGTTATAGTCGGACTTGAAAATCGTACATTTGCATCACAAAATGATAAGAATCAGACAGAAAATGCCGATATAAATAATATGGACACAAAAACACTATACGGGTTAGCAAAGGAATTTCTGAAAACTTTTGTTTCTCAGATGTAAAGGAGAGTTATTATGAGCATGAAGATCAACTACAACGTGTCAGCAATGCTGGCAAACAACTCACTTAAAACAAATGACAAGAAGCTGACGGATTCACTCAGACGCTTATCTTCAGGATATAAGATCAACAGCGCAAAGGACAATGCCGCAGGTCTTGCTATCAGCAGACGTATGAATGCTCAGATCAGAGGACTCAGGGAAGCGAATCAGGATGCCAAGGACGGTGTATCTGTAGTAGAGATAGCAGACGGTGCTCTTGCCGAATGTCATGATATACTGCAGAGGATTAATGAGCTTTGCGTTCAGTCAGCAAACGGAACAATGACAGACAGTGACAGAGGAGCTATCCAGAGCGAGATCAATCAGCTCTCTCAGGAACTTGTAAGGATAGGAAAGACGACCGAATACAACGGCCAGACACTTATGGACGGAACATTCGACCTTAAGGGATATGTTGAGAATAACAACAATGTAAAGGTTAAGTATTATTCGGATGCCGTAAAATTCAGTGATTATACGATAGATATCACCGAACCTGCAGCAGGAGATGAGATATATACATTAGACATGACCGATAAGAGCAACGGTGTAACAAGAGTGCTACAGGGTAAATTTGAAGACGGTCAGCTCATAGCAAAGGGCGAGGACGGATACGAGATCAGACTTGAGCTCAGGAGCGGATGGGAAAGCGAAAAGTCCCTGGATGTTGAACTTAAAGGCTACGGTGCCATGACACTTCAGATAGGTGCCAATGAGGGACAGACTCTTGATATGAGATTCCCCGAACTGTCGCTTTTAAATCTCGGACTCGGAGATACAGACGGAAATCTGACACTCGTTGCAGGTCCCAACGGAGATCCCGATCCTGCCATAGATTATGCACAGGAGGCTAAAGAAGCTATCTCAAAGGTAAGTGGAGCTATAGAATTCATTTCACAGATGAGAAGCCGTCTTGGTTCTTATCAGAACAGACTTGAGCATACACAGAACAATCTTGCTGCTTCTGAAGAAAACGTAACAGCCGCATATTCACGTATCATGGATACCGATATGGCGGAAGAGATGGCATCATACAGCAATCTGCAGATAGTTTCGCAGGCAGCAACTGCAATACTTGCACAGGCTAACGAAAGACCTTCGCAGATGCTTCAGCTGATCCAGTAAATAAACGGGAGGAGTATATATGGAAGACAGTTTGAAAAAGCAGTATGCAATGCGCATATCACAGGCAAACAATGTACAGATGATACTGATCTCTTACGAGATAATAGATACATACCTGCGTGATGCAAAGAACTTTAATGCGGGGACTGGCGACTATGTGATCAACATAGACAAGGCCAAAAGATGCATAGAGGAGATGATGAATAATCTTCACTATGAATATGATATCGCAAGAGATCTAAAGCAGCTGTATCTTTATATGAAAAAGAGATTGCGTCAAGCTATCTGTGAAAAGGATACGGATGCCATAGATGAAGTCAGAGGAATGATCAAGAATCTTCATGATTCATATGAATCCGTGGCGGATGCCGATGATTCAGAGCCTTTGATGAAGAATGCACAATCCGTTGTTGCGGGAATGACCTACGGAAAGAATCAGATACTGGAGGAATCCACGTCAGATATAAGCAGCAGAGGATACAGGGTATAAGGTTCTTATACAAGATCAGAGATAATGACCGGTTTTTACATATGTTTTTAAATTCATATGCTAAACCGGTCTTTTTTTGTGCATCAGCGTCTTTGATTATTAACAATTATGTGGTCGATATTCTTCATATCTGATATAATCTTATGAGGATAAATCTTGATAAGAAAGAAGGCATGGCTGTGAAACGTATAGTTTTAACAGGCGGTGGTACCGCAGGACACGTTACACCCAATATCGCATTGCTACCTTCATTAAGGAAGGCGGATTACGAGATTTTTTATATAGGATCCTATGACGGGATCGAAAAAAGGCTCATGGCCGATTTCGGCGTAGAATATCATGGTATCGCGACTGGTAAGTTCAGAAGATACTTTGATCTTAAAAACTTTTCCGACCCTTTCAGGGTTCTTAAGGGATACAGAGAGGCGAAAAAAATCTTAAAGGAGATCAAGCCTGATGTAGTATTCAGCAAGGGAGGATTTGTATCTGTTCCGGTTGTGCGTGCGGCAGCAGATCTTAAGATACCCTGTATAATTCATGAATCAGATATGTCCCCCGGACTTGCCAACAGACTCTGCATACCTGTAGCCGACAAGGTTTGCTGCAATTTCCCTGAGACTGTTTCAAAGATCCCGGCAGGCAAGGCCGTTCTTACAGGTTCTCCCATCAGGGCGGAACTGATGCAGGGAAGCATAGAGGCGGGATATAAGCTGTGCGGATTCAATTCAAGCAAGCCAGTTATCATGGTTATCGGAGGCTCTCAGGGTGCCCAGAGCATCAATGAGGCTGTAAGAGAATCGCTTGATACCCTTCTTAAGGATTTCCAGGTAGTACATATTTGCGGCAAGGATAAGATAGACAACCTTATGCTTTCTGTACCCGGATATAAACAGTTTGAATATCTCAAATCAGACTTAAAGGATGTATTTGCAATGTCTGATGTTGTTATTTCAAGAGCGGGAGCAAACGCTATCTGTGAACTGCTTGCTCTAAACAAGCCCAATATACTCATTCCTTTGTCAGCGGGAAGCAGAGGTGACCAGATACTCAATGCATCTTCATTTGAAGGACAGGGTTTCAGTGCTGTCATCAGAGAAGAGGCGCTCGATCCCATCTCGCTTGTCGAGACGGTTCATGAAGTATATCTTAACAGAAATCAGTACATCGAAAACATGGTAAGCAGCGGACAGCTCAATTCTATCAGGACTATAATGAATCTGATAGAGGATTGCGTAAGCGAGGCAGAAAAAAACAAATAGCATGATCATCAGGTTATTTGAAAAATACATGCAGGATATGGGATATAGCATATTCCAGACAGGATATCCTGAAATAAAAGAATATATAAAAGATGAGAACAGCTGTGTGAATATCCTTCAGGTAGTTGATATTGATCCCCAGACAGGGATGGATCATTCAATACTTTTAAAGCAGACTGAAGATATAAGGCATTCGATCCACAACAAAGATGTTCATGTCATGAATCTTATATTCTTTGAGCAGGAAGACAAGGCAAAAGCTGTTGCCGGTGATGAATATATGTGCTGGCTGATAGATAAATCAGATTACAGACTTATCCTGCCTGAGGACAGCATTGAGGATTTTTACGGCTTAAAAAGCATTCTTGAAAACTGGCTTAATGAGACAGGCTCTTTGATAAAGAGCGGTGATATGCATGCGATAAACGAGAAGCTCATGACAAATGAGGAACGCGAGACATATCATGAAAAGAGCAGCAAGAAACCTGCTCCGGTAGCTGTAACTCTTGTAATAGTAAATACGCTTGTTTTTCTAACAACTGTGATCATAGGAAATATCGCCGCAAACGGTGAAAATCCGTTCATTGCATCGGGAAGGATGGATTTTGACCTTGTAAGAAACGGCGAGTTTTACAGATTTATATCGGCCATGTTCCTTCATGCGGGTGCACAGCATCTTATAAGTAATATGGTGCTCCTCTACTTTATGGGAGAGATGGTCGAGAATAAGACCGGCTCTGTACGATTTGCCATTATCTATCTTTTATCAGGTATAATGGGCAATGTGGTATCATATAGCTATGAATGGATTTCTGGTAATAGATACACATCAGTCGGTGCCAGCGGTGCAGTCTACGGCATAATGGGAGCACTGCTGTACCTTGTGATCAAAAAGACTAAAGGCTTGAATATCCCGATAATGAGGATGATACTGCTTGTCGCATATTGTATTTACAGCAGTTTTGCAACATCTTATATAGATTACGCGGCACACATCGGAGGTCTTGTATTCGGTTTTATTACGACATTTATTCTGTGTGCCATCAAAAAAGGAGGCGGGAGAGAAAGTGAAGGTTAATATTTACTATGGCGGAAGAGGACTGATGGACGATCCTACGCTTTTTGTGATCGATAAGATGCAGGCAGTTTTAGAAGAACTCAATGTCAAGGTTGAGCGTTTCATGCTCTGCGAACAGCGTGCAGCCATAACTACTCTGCCTCAGACGTTAAAGGATGTTGACGGTATCATACTTGCAACGACTGTTGAATGGTACGGTATCGGCGGATATATGCAGCAGTTTCTTGATGCATGCTGGCTGTATGGCGACAAGGAAAAGATCTCAAAGATCTATATGTGTCCAATAGTAATGTCAACAACCTACGGCGAGAGGGAAGGAAAGCTCAATCTCTCGACAGCATGGGAGATACTCGGCGGACTGCCCTGTTCAGGAATATGCGGATATATCGCAGATGCGGCATCTCTTGAGATAGATGACAGGTATACGACACTTATTGAAAAGAAAGCTGAAAATGTATACAGGACCATCAAACAGAAGATGGTAAGCTTCCCTGCCAGCAACCAGGCGGTAAAGCAGATGGTATCAGTTTCCACCAATACCGATCTTACCCCTCAGGAGTCGGAACAGCTGTCTCAGTATGCGGCCGATGACAGTTATGTTCAGCGTCAGAAAGAGGATATCCAGGATCTTGCAAGAATGTTCAAAGGCATGATGGGCAAGGAGGCGACAGAAGGAGAATCGTTTATTACGGCATTAAAGGAGCATTTTTCTCCTGTTGCTGGATTCAAGGCTTCATTTAGGATAATGATCGGAAAGAAGCCTCTTTCCATAACAGTCGACAATGCTGATGCCCAGTATTCTTTAGAGATGATAGACAAGGCGGATGTAGAGATAAGCATCACTGAAGAGACGATGCAGGACATTGTTGCCGGAAGGATGACTTTCCAGAGAGCATTCATGGCCGGAAATATGAAGATGAAGGGTGACTTCAAGCTGTTTAGGACTCTCGATGAGCTCTTTGTATTCATGAATTAGGAAGGAGAAAAAGATTGAAAGACGATAATTGTATTTTTTGCAAACTTGCAAACGGTATCATACCTACCAATTCGATCTATGAGGATGATAACTTCAATGTAATACTTGATGCGGGACCTGCTACAAAGGGTCATGCGCTGATCCTTCCCAAAGAGCATTACAGAAATATTTATGAACTGCCTGAGGAAACTGCTTCAGAAGTGTTTAAACTGGCAAAACGTATGGCAGTCACAATGACTGAAAAGCTAAGTGCTGACGGATTCAATATCGTACAGAACAATGAAGAGGTGGCTGGACAGTCGGTATTCCATTTCCATATGCATCTCATCCCGAGATATAAAGGAGACGGACAGCATATTCTGTGGAAACCCACAGAGCCCACACAGGAAGAACTTAAGGCTGTAAGAGACAGCTTAATATAGTATAAAAGGAGATATATCATGAGTAACAAAGTATCTTTTGACTACTCTAAGGCATCAGTCTTTGTGGCTGATCATGAAGTAGAGAACATGAAAAAGCTTGTATTGGATGCAAAGGAGCTTCTTGTATCCAAGAAAGGTCCCGGAAATGATTTCCTCGGATGGATCGATCAGCCGGTGGCATATGACAAAGAGGAGTTTGCACGTATAAAGAAGGCTGCTGAAAAGATCAAGCAGGATTCAGATGTACTGCTTGTTATCGGTATAGGCGGTTCATATCTTGGAGCAAGAGCTGCCATCGAGTTTTTAAGACACGGCTTCTACAACATGATAAGCAAGGAGCAGAGAAAAACACCTGAGATTTACTTCGTAGGTAATTCCATCAGCTCAACCTATCTTAAGAATCTTATCGATGTTATCGGAGACAGAGATTTCTCAATAAACATGATCTCTAAATCCGGCACGACAACAGAGCCTGCCATCGCATTCCGTGTTCTTAAGTCTCTAATGGAGAAGAAGTACGGCAAAGAGGAAGCAGCAAAGAGAATATATGCAACAACAGACAGAGCAAAGGGATCATTAAAGGGTCTTGCAACAGAAGAAGGATATGAGACATTTGTAGTTCCGGATGATATCGGAGGAAGATTCTCGGTTCTTACAGCAGTAGGACTTCTTCCCATTGCGGTAAGCGGAGCTGATATTGATAAGCTCATGGAAGGCGCGGCTAGTGCAAGAGAGATGGCTCTTAACAATGCATTCGAGGATAACGATGCACTCAAGTATGCAGCCCTTCGTAACATCCTTTACAGAAAAGGAAAAGCAATCGAGATACTGTGCAACTATGAGCCCGCAGTTCACTATGTATCAGAATGGTGGAAGCAGCTCTACGGCGAGTCTGAAGGAAAGGATCAGAGAGGCATCTTCCCTGCAAGCGTAGATCTTACAACAGATCTTCATTCAATGGGACAGTTCATTCAGGACGGTGCAAGAAATCTCTTTGAGACAGTTATCAACATAGAGAAGTCAAGAGAAGAGATCATTATCGGCGAGGAGCCTGTTGATCTTGACGGACTTAACTATCTTACAGGAAAGACAGTTGATTTTGTAAATAAATCTGCAATGAACGGAACAGTACTGGCTCATACTGACGGACAGGTTCCCAACTGCATGATAAATGTTCCGGAGATGAACGAATATTATCTCGGACAGTTATTCTACTTCTTTGAGTTTGCATGCGGTGTCAGCGGATATATTCTCGGAGTTAATCCGTTCAATCAGCCCGGTGTTGAAAGCTACAAGAAGAATATGTTTGCTCTTCTTGGAAAGCCTGGCTATGAAGCACAGCGTGAAGAATTGTTAAAGAGACTATAAAAGACTGTAAAAGGAAATCAGCGCCCTTTTCAGGGCGCTGAAGTTTTAATGTATAGAGACATCTAGCTCGGCAGAAGCTAGTTATCTTGCAGGTTGTTCTGTTATATTAGTTATCGTCAACAATGTCGCCGTTTATTAGGCTTAAGTTTGCTTTTACTCCTGATTCCGTAAAATACGGCATGCCGTTTAGTTCATGAGCGGTTATTACGATCTGATTTGATGAATCAAACCAGTTTTTGGATTTAAGCTCGTATTCGGTAATGCCTACATTTTCAAGAGCAAGCTGCCAGTAGCGATCAGCCCCGCTTCCGGTTGTATTGACAACAACCCTGTTTCCCGGAGTAAGAACTATCTTACATGTCGGAGGAATGGCTACTCGATGTCTGTCAACATCGGCTGCGAAGGTTTCTGCGGCATGACAGAGTGTTTCAACATTCTGAACATCCATTGACATTCTAGAACGTTCCACATATTTGATAAACTGGGGAGCTAGTAAGCCGACTAAAACAGCCATGATAGCTATTACTACTATAAGTTCGACCATTGAAAAACCGCTGTTTTTGCGTAACTTTTTCATTTCAAAGCTCCTCCTGTGAGTATATAATACTACAGAACAAAGAATAATTCAATAGAAATCTTAAAAAAAATTAAGGTAAAATTAAGGTAATATTATGAAAATAGTTTTTCTTGACAGAAACACAATAGGATCTGATATCGATGTATCGTTTTTTACGAGATTCGGAGAGCTCAAAGAGTACAATTCATGTCCCCAGAAAGAGAGTGCGGAATACATAAAGGATGCGGATGTCGTGATATTCAACAAGACTGTCATGAACAGTGATATACTCGACGGCGCACCTAACGTAAAGCTTCTATGTGTAACTGCGACAGGATATGACAACATTGATATTCAGTACTGCAAGGAAAGAAATATCGCTGTCTGCAACGTAAGGGGATATTCCACACCTGCAGTTGTTCAGCATACATTTGCTCTGGCGCTGTATGTTCTGGAAAAGATATATTACTATGATAACTATGTAAAATCCGGAGAGTACTGCAAGGCATCGGGATTTTCAAATTTTGATGAGAGATACTGGGAACTAGAAGGAAAGACATGGGGAATAGTAGGTCTTGGAAATATAGGACGCGGAGTTGCAAGAGTAGCTGAAGCCTTCGGTTGCAGAGTCATCTATCATTCCGTATCGGGAATCAACCGCTCAGATGAATATGAAAGGGTCGATTTTGATACCCTTCTTAAGGAAAGCGATATCATTTCCCTGCACTGTCCGCTGACTGATAAGACAA
The DNA here is from genome assembly GCA_016290615.1 of Lachnospiraceae bacterium. Taxonomy (GTDB): domain Bacteria; phylum Bacillota; class Clostridia; order Lachnospirales; family Lachnospiraceae; genus Colinaster. Next base: position 23,023 of record JAEEUS010000012.1, read on the forward strand.
GAAACCTTATAAATATGGAAGCCTTTAAGAAGATGAAGAAGTCTGCTATACTAGTGAATGTGGCTCGCGGACCCGTAGTTAATGAGCAGGATCTTTATACGGCACTGAGTGAAGATATGATAGCAGGTGCCGGACTGGATGTGCTTAGCAGGGAGCCTATGAGTGTTGACAATCCACTGGTTGCATACAAGGACAGCCGTAAGCTTATAATCACTCCTCATATGGCATGGGCGAGTGTGGAAGCAAGAGGCAGATGCATGCAGGAGATATATAAGAATATCGAGAGTTTTCTGGCAGGCGAGACCAGAAACCGGGTTGATATATAAAAACATTTAAAGGAGAGATCAAATGGAAAGTATTATCAGGGATATCAATCTTGCTGAATCCGGAGAGAGAAAGATTGAATGGGTCAAGAGAAACTGCGACCTGCTTCGTACTCTTGAGGAGGAATTCAGTCAGACAAAACCTTTTGCGGGAAAGAAAGTTGCTCTTTCCGTACATCTTGAAGCAAAGACGGCATATCTGTGCAAAGTGCTTGCTGCCGGCGGAGCCGAGATGTATGTGACAGGCTCAAATCCTCTTTCAACACAGGATGATGTTGCGGCAGCTTTGGTTAAAGCCGGACTGAATGTATTTGCATGGTACAACGCAACAGAAGAGGAATACAATTCGCATATAAGAAAAGTTCTTGAGATCGGACCGAACATCATTATAGATGACGGCGGAGATCTGGTTCATATGATGCATACGGAATTTAAGGATCTTATCCCTAATGTCATCGGCGGATGTGAAGAGACTACCACAGGTATCATCAGACTTGAAGCCATGAACAAGAAGGGTGAGCTTAGATTCCCCATGGTAAGAGTAAACAATGCCGACTGCAAGCATTTATTCGATAACAGATACGGAACAGGCCAGTCTGTATGGGACGGAATAAACAGAACAACGAACCTTATCGTTGCAGGAAAGAATGTTGTTGTAGCAGGTTATGGCTGGTGCGGCAAGGGCGTTGCGATGAGAGCCAAAGGCCTTGGAGCAAAGGTAATAGTTACCGAAGTTAATCCCATCAAGGCGATTGAAGCAGTCATGGACGGATTCGAGGTAATGCCTATGAATGATGCAGCTAAGATCGGTGATTTCTTCGTAACCGTGACAGGCTGTGACAAGGTAATAGATGCTGATGATTTTGCAGTTATGAAAGATGGAGCGATCCTTACCAATGCAGGCCACTTTGACTGCGAGGTCGATATGGCCGGTCTTCGCGCAATGGCTGTTGAAACAAAGCAGATGAGAAATAACATAATGGGATATAAGCTTGCGACAGGTCAGTGGCTGTGCGTTATAGCAGAGGGAAGACTCGTAAATCTGGCTGCAGGTGACGGACATCCTGCGGAGATTATGGATATGAGCTTTGCGATACAGGCGCTCTCAGCGAAGTACCTTGTAGAGCATCAGGGAAAGATGGATAGCATGCTGATCGATGTTCCGACGGATGTAGATATGGATGTTGCATCAAGAAAGCTTGCATTCCTCGGAAAGAAGATCGATAAGCTTACCGAAGAACAGATAGCATATCTGAATGCTTCATTATAAACAATAAAATAAGCGCATTCCCGTAAGGGATGCGCTTAAAATATATTCATTAGTCTTCGTCATCGCTCTTTGTTCCGATAAAGCTCGCAACACTCGAAACGACGCTTGAAACAACGCTTATAACAACAGCGATGATTATTATTAGAAGGCCTCCGCCCAAGATCAAGAATGAACCTGCCATATTGATACCTCTGTATATTAATCTGAATTAAACACAGTATGCCATGAAAAATAGTAAAAATCAATACATAGAAAGAAATATTAAGGCCGATGTCATAAGAGGCTTTGCCATTATCCTTGTCATTCTGGGTCATTGTATACAGAACGGGAACGGATGGGATTATTTCATCAACTCTAGATACTGGAGCAATAAGGCATATCAGTTCATATACAGCTTTCATATGCCGTTATTCATGATCCTTGCGGGATGGTTTGCTTACTTCAGTTTAAAAAAACTTGAAGGTGATAAAAGAAAGCAGATAAGGTTTTTGGCAAAGAGATATTTTCTTTATATAATGCCGATCTTTCTGTGGACAGTATTTGAATTTGCAAGAGGATTCTGGCTTAACGGTCTATCAACTATAGCCGAAACAGTCTGGAAGGATTTCTTCATATCATTCATAAGCTATTTTCTGACCAATCTGTGGTTTTTATGGGCAGTGCTCATCTGTCTTACCATAGTATTTGTCATGCATTTTTATCTTTCAGACAATGTTCCTCTCTATGTACTAGGTTTTCTTGTTCTGTTTTTTATACCGGATGCGGCAAACCTTGGAGTATACAAGTATCTGATGCCGTATTATATAGGAGCGTTCTATATAAATATGTGGCTAGACGGTGACAGAGAAGGAATAAGAAAAGTAAAGACCCTGTACGAAAAAAAGCCTGTCATGTGGCTTGTTATCTTTGGCATCATTTTTGTCTGCCTTTTCATGTTCTATGATGAGAGAGCATTCATATACCTTACAGGATACAGACTGAGCAGGGCAAACTGGTACAAGCAGCTTGTGGTCGATGTATACAGATTTGTCATAGGTCTTGTCGGAAGCCTGTTTTTTATGATGCTTTTTGACAGGCTGGTGGAAGCCTTTAAGTCATATAGGTGGCCTGTTTTGACTACTTTTGGAAAAAACAGCCTTGGAGTGTATATTCTTCAGGGATATTATATCCTGATAGTCATGGCTTCCTTTACAAACAACATGGTCGGGATAAAGTGGTATCATATCCCGATCGAGACACTGATAATAAGCATCGTATCGCTTGTAAGTGCGATAATTATCAGTAAAATACCAGTACTTAGGATACTTGTCGGAAAGAGCAGATAAATATATTTTTTTCAGATTGATATTTGTCATAAAATCCGATATCATATTTATAATTTCCGAAGAGGAAAAATGTATAATGCGCCAAAGCGCGAAGGAGGTTACGTATGAAATATGTATGTTCGGTATGCGGTTATATCCATGAAGGTGACAATCCCCCTGAAGAGTGTCCTATCTGTCATGCAGGTGCGGACAAGTTCAAGGTTGTAGAAGGCGAGCTCACACTTGCTGCAGAGCATGAGTTTGGTGTATATGCCAAGACAGTTAAGAACAATCCCGATATCAGCGAGGAAGACAAGAAGTATATCTTCGATCAGCTGAAGGCAAACTTCCAGGGTGAGTGCTCAGAAGTCGGCATGTATCTTTGCATGGCACGTGTTGCTCACAGAGAGGGATATCCCGAGATCGGTCTTTACTGGGAGAAGGCTGCTTTTGAAGAGGCAGAGCACGCTGCAAAGTTTGCAGAGCTTCTCGGCGAGGATCTTGAGTCCAACATGAAAGCTTCTACAAAGGATAATCTTAAGTGGAGAGTTGACTGCGAGTTCGGTGCGACAGCAGGCAAGTTTGATCTTGCTAAATGCGCTAAGAAGAACAACCTTGATGCTATACACGACACTGTTCATGAGATGGCTCGTGACGAGGCAAGACACGGAAAGGCACTCAAAGGTCTTCTTGAGAGATATTTCTAATATAGATACGGATAACAAAAGGGCTGATGCAGATCGCATCAGCCCTTCTCTATGTCTGTTTTATTATGCTACGTTGTGCATTCCTGAAAGGAACTTAAAGATCTTTACCGCATCATTCTTGTTTGTAAAGCAAAGCTCCATCTCCTTGATGATACCGTCAACGTAAGTCTCTGAAAGAATATTCAGATTGCTTCCTTTTTCATTGCTGAGTTCAATGTGTTCACCCTGGTTGTTTACGAGTTCAACATTTCCTTCGCATTCGTTAAGTGTTTCAAAAAATTCCTTTGTGTTTTCGATGTTGTAGATTTTCATAATATTTCCTCCTTCTTGTGTCTCCCCGGACACGTTTCTTTTTTTCTCTCTTTTCTCTTTACACCTGTATTATCGGGGAAAGATTGAGCAAGAACAAGACGATTATTGGACAAAGATTACAAATATGGGACTCAATAACTGTGCAAAATGCACAAATGTTTATTCTTTTTTAATATTTTTATCCCAAATACTTTCTTTTATAAGAAAACATAAGTGTTATACTTAAATCATGAACCTGAAGAAGAGACTGACAATTACATATGTGATACTTCTCTTAATCCCGATATTTATCGCGATAGTCGGATTCGTGCTTGTGCTGGTATCCGGAAGTGATTTTGTACCAAGGCCTCTTTTTATGGAGGTGTTCATAGCACTGATAGCGGCACTTCTTATAATGGCACTGATCCTCACCACATGGACGAACAAGGGAGTGTTTGCTCACATAAGAAAGCTCAATGAAGCAATGGACTGCATTACAAAGGGAAATTTTGATTACGTGCTTCCCACAGACGAGTGCAGCGGAGAGATAGGGGAGCTGTTCAAGAGCTATGAGGATATGAGACTCAGGCTTAAGGAAAGCTCTGAAGATACACTTCACAACGAACAGAAAAACAGAGAGCTGATAAGTAACATCACACATGATCTGAAAACACCCATCACTGCCATCAAGGGATACGTTGAAGGCATAATGGACGGTGTTGCGGATACCGATGAAAAGAAGGAAAAATACGTCAAGACCATTTACAATAAGGCAATCGAGATGGACAGGCTCATAAATGAGCTTACGTATTATTCGGGTATAGATTCAAATCGCATACCCTATACATTCCACAGGATAGATGTTTCTGATTTCTTCAATGACTGTGTTGAAGAGGTCGGGATGGATCTTGAGAACAAGAATATTGAGCTCAACTATTCAAATCTGCTTGAACCCGGAACCAGGATAATAGCCGATCCCGAGCAGTTCAAGAAGGTCATAAACAACATAATCGGAAACTCTGTCAAATATATGGATAAGGAGCACGGTGTCATAGATATAAGGCTTCTTGATGCGGTCGACTCCATTCGTGTCGAGATAGAAGACAACGGTAAGGGAATATCGGCCAAGGACATCGGAAACATTTTTGAGAGATTCTATAGGACCGATGCATCAAGAAACTCTTCAAAGGGAGGAAGCGGCATCGGGCTTTCGATAGTAAAAAAGATCGTGGAGGACCACGGCGGATATATATGGGCCACCAGCAAAGAGGGAGAAGGCACATGTATGCATTTTGTATTAAGGAAGTATATAGAACAGCCTAAACAGGACCATGACGAGGTGGAAGTATGAATAAGAAAGTATTGATAGTTGAAGATGAAGTGGCTATAGCGGATCTTGAAAAGGATTATCTGGAACTGAGCGGATTTGATGTAGTCATTGAAAATGCGGGTGATACCGGTTTAAAGAGAGCTCTGTCCGAAGAGTTCAATATAATAGTTCTTGATCTGATGCTTCCCGGTATGGACGGCTTTGAGGTATGCAAGCAGATAAGAGAGAAAAAGGATGTACCTATCATCATGGTATCAGCCAAAAAGGAGGATATCGACAAGATAAGGGGACTGGGTCTTGGAGCAGATGACTATATCACAAAACCGTTCAGCCCCAGTGAGCTGGTCGCAAGGGTTAAAGCTCATCTTTCAAGATATGAGAGACTGATAAATTCAAATCAGAAGACCAATGATATCATCGAGATCAGAGGCATCAAGATAGACAAGACAGCTCGAAGAGTATACGTGGACGGCGAGGAGAAGGCATTTACTACAAAGGAATTCGATCTTCTTACGTTTCTTGCAGAGAATCCGAATCATGTTTATACAAAGGAGGAGCTTTTCAGAGAGATCTGGGATATGGATTCCTTCGGTGATATAGCAACGGTTACAGTTCATATAAAGAAGATAAGAGAAAAGATAGAGATAGATACGGCAAAGCCTCAGTATATTGAAACGATATGGGGTGTCGGCTACCGCTTCAAAGTATGAAAAAATGGCAAAAGGCAATCGAGAGTTCGGTTGCCTTTTTTGTGCAGTGTTGTATAATTTAAGAAGGTGTATAAACACCACAAGGCAGATTAATACACAGAGAGGTAGGGGTTATGTTCAATGAAACTTTTTGGGCGCTCGTTCCGGCACTTGTTGCCATAGCACTTGCGCTTATCACCAAGGAAGTGTACAGTTCACTCTTCGTAGGAATAGTTGTCGGAGGTCTGCTGTATGCCGAGTTTAATGTTGTTGCAGCATTTGACCATCTGTACAACGACGGATTTGTAGCAGTTCTTGCGGATTCGTATAACGTGGGAATACTGATCTTTTTGGTAGTTCTCGGAGCAATGGTTGCACTGATGAACAAAGCTGGAGGAAGTGCCGCGTTCGGAGAATTCGCCAAGAAAAAGATAAAGACCAGGATAGGTGCTCAGCTTGCTACGATAGCACTCGGTGTACTTATATTCATAGATGATTATTTTAACTGCCTCACGGTAGGAAGCGTTATGCGTCCGGTTACCGATGAGCATAAGATCTCAAGAGCTAAACTTGCATATCTGATAGATGCGACGGCAGCACCCGTCTGCATTATCGCACCCATTTCAAGCTGGGCTGCTGCAGTTGCAGGCTTTGTTGAGGGTGAAGACGGATTTACGGTATTCTTAAAAGCCATTCCGTATAACTACTATGCTCTGCTCACAATAGTGATGATGTTAATGATCGCGGTCATGAATATTGATTTCGGCCCGATGAAGAAACATGAGATAAATGCATTAAACGGAGATCTGTTTACTTCAGGAAAAGCTGCTGAATCAACAGAAGAGCTTGCAAAGAACGAAAAGGGAAAGGTTATCGACCTGGTATTCCCGGTTATTATCTTGATCTTCTGTTGCGTTATAGGAATGATCTATTCAGGCGGATTCTTCGGTCCCGACGGTGTCGGATTCATAGAGGCATTCTCTAATTCCGATGCATCTATCGGACTTGCTATGGGATCGATCACAGCACTCATCATAACTGTTATATTCTATCTTGTAAGAAAAGTACTCAAGTTCAAGCAGTGCATGGAGTGCATACCTGACGGATTCAAGCAGATGGTTCCCGCGATACTTATTCTCACATTCGCATGGACACTTAAAGCAATGACAGATTCTCTCGGCGCAAAGGAATATGTTGCAGGTATAATCGCAGGCAGTGCAGAAGGATTTGTTAACTTCCTTCCCGCGATAGTATTCCTTGTTGGATGTTTCCTTGCATTTGCAACAGGAACCAGCTGGGGAACATTCGGAATCCTTATACCGATAGTCGTAGCCGTATTCTCCGGAACAAATCCGCAGCTTATGATCATATCCATATCTGCATGTATGGCAGGAGCTGTATGCGGAGATCACTGCTCACCCATTTCGGATACAACCATCATGGCCAGTGCGGGAGCGCAGAGTGATCATATAAATCATGTAAATACGCAGCTGCCGTATGCCATAGTCTGTGCAGCGGTATCGTTTGTTACCTATATAGTTGCAGGCTTTACTCAGAAAGCCTGGATAGCCCTTCCCGTAGGTATCATAATAATGATAGGCGTGATGTACATTATCAGATATGCGACGAGAGATACGGCAGAAAAAGTAGCTGATTGATCAAAATCTGAGGCATGGCACTAACCATGCCTCTAAAAAACAGGAGCATTCTTATGGAAAAAATCGAGAATTACACATTGGAAGAAGCGGTTGAATTTTTAAAAGGCAGTGTAGATGCATTGCTCATTGTCGATGCGAAAGAAGACAAATTCAGGGCTCTTTCAAAAAAGGGGATGTTTGTTGATTTTATTGAGGATAGCGGAGTATATCAGGAACTGACGGAAAAGCTCTGGTTTCATTTAGGCGATTCCATGGACAAGGTATCAGAGGATTACCAGGTCTTTATTCCCACATTCGGGAAATATACAGGCAAGTACAGCAGAAGGTTAAAGATCGTTGATAATGATATACCGCATGCTGTTCAGATGACGATATATCCGATCGATGAGAATAATTACCTTCTCCTGCTCGATGAACTGGATAACAGTGAATACATGAAGGATTTCTTTACGAATGAAAAGGTAACTACTATCCAGAACACATATCTTTTTTCCATGTATGTCGATCTGTTCAAGGATTCAACGAGCAGCATCTCCATAACTGAGATATCCGATGAGACCGTTCATGCCGCTATCAAGTATTCCGAGTGGAGACATATGATAGTAAACATGATATGGCCGGATGATCAGGAACTGTTCATGGAGAGAACCGATCCCGAGTATCTTAAGAAGAATATACTGCCCGGACGTACGGCATCGTTTGACTGCCTTATGCAGAACCTAGAGGGAAAGTATATATGGGTTAAGCTCATATTTTCAAGAGCTGAAACAAACAACAGCGAAGAGGATTTCAGATACGTATTCATGGTCCAGGATATTCACGAGAATTCCGTACAGCTCATGTCTACACTCAAGAAATATGAGGAACTGGCATCAAAGGATACTCTTACCGATGTATTCAATCACGGAAGAATAGAAACAGAGCTTTACAATGCGATAGAGATAGTTTCCCGTACGGACAGAAAAGTATCGATTATCATGTTTGACATAGACTATTTCAAGAGTGTTAATGACAAGTTCGGTCATGCTGTCGGTGATATGACTCTTAAGCATTTCGCATACATGCTCAAGGATTATTTCAAATCAGCCAATGCGGTCATCGGAAGATGGGGCGGCGAGGAATTTGTTGCTGTATGCTACGATGCCGATATCAAAAAGGCATTTGAATATGCTGAAGATATCAGGATAAAAGTATCTGAAGAGGAATACAAGGTTGTCGGAAATGTGACATGTTGTGCAGGTGTTGCCGAGATAACTAAGAACGATGGTTTCAATGAGGCCTTTGAACGTATGGACAAGGCTCTCTATCAGGCTAAATCCGATGGAAGAAACTGCGTAAGATAAAGAGGCGACTAATGGATTTGCAGGAACTGATCAAAGACAGAGTATTCTATTATTTTTCATGTCTGGCAAAGATACCGCACGGATCAAGAAATACAAAACAGATTAGCGATTACTGTGCTACATGGGCAAAACAGCACGGATTTGAATATCATCAGGATGAGTTTAATAATCTCATCATCATAAAGGAAGCCTCGCCAGGAAGAGAAAACGACGATGCGATCATATTGCAGGGACATCTGGATATGGTATGCGAGAAGGCTGAGGGTATTGATAAGGACATGTCTGTCGATGGACTTGATCTTTTTATTGACGGTGATTTCCTTAAAGCAAAGGGAACTACTCTCGGAGGAGACGACGGTATAGCGATAGCCATGATCATGGCTCTTTTTGAAGATGAGACACTTTCGCATCCGAGACTTGAAGCGGTGCTTACTGTGGATGAGGAGATCGGAATGCTTGGAGCGGCTGCCATCGATGTTTCGCCTCTTAAGGGACATACGATGCTAAATATCGATTCCGAGGCTGAAGGGATATTCACAGTCAGCTGTGCCGGAGGTGTAGTCGCGACGGGTCAGATCCCGTTTCTTTTGCAGGAAAACTGCTCAAATACTTACAGCCTCGAACTCCACGGCCTTACGGGAGGTCATTCGGGTATAGAGATACATAAAGGCCGTGCAAATTCAAACAAGATGATGGCACAGATCCTTAAAAAGCTGAGTGAATCGACTCAGATAAGGCTTGTGTCGATAAACGGCGGACTTAAGGATAATGCTATCCCAGTTGCTACAACGGCTGTTATCGCATGTGAAGAAGAACTGGATGAGATAGCAAAAAAGATAAAGGACATAGCTGATCCCGTAGTTTGCGCATATGCCAAGACTGATCCTGATATCAAGCTTGATGTGAATATCGCAAAGAGTGATACTTCTCTTGTTTTTGCAGATTCCCAAAAGGTGATAGATCTGCTTTTTTCATTGCCTGAAGGTGTTCAGAAGATGAGTGAGGATATAAAAGGCCTGGTACAGACATCCTTAAACATGGGCATATTATCAACGAAAAAAGACTGCATCGAAATGTCATACTGCGTACGCAGCAGTGTCGATGATGAAAAGAAGCAGCTTGTTGAAAAGCTAAAAAAGGGCTGCGAGGCAGCAGGCGGAACGCTTCTCTTATCAGGAGACTATCCCGGATGGAAGTATAGAAAAGATTCACCCTTAAGAGAAAAGATGATAAGGATATATAAGGATCAGTATAAGTCTGAGCCTGTGATAGAAGCTGTTCATGCGGGAGTGGAATGCGGTCTGTTTGCCGGAAAGATAGCTGATCTTGACTGTGTTTCCTATGGCCCGGATCTTAAGGAGATCCATACATATCGCGAGAGCATGAGCATTAGTTCTGTTAAAAGGGTCTATGAATTCACAAGAAGGATAATAGAAGACTGAAAGATAAGGAGATGCAATGCACAGACTTTACGAGAATGAAGATATATCGGTCTTCTGGGATTCGGATAAATGCAGACATGCCAAGGAGTGTGTAAACGGATGCCCCGAGGCTTTCAACATAATGAGAAAACCGTGGATAGATATCTCAAAGGCACCGACTTCACAGGTATGGCAGGCAGTGTCAAAATGTCCGTCGGGAGCTCTTACCTGCATATACAACCATGGTGTCAGGATAGAGTATGACAAGGAAAACTCAAGGAGTATAGCTTTTGTTGATGATAAGACAGTCGGTGAGTGTGATTACGAAAAAACCCAGAACGGATGGGTCATATATCACACAGAAGTAGATGAAAAATATACAGGAAAAGGTATCGCAAAGCGACTGGTATACAGATTGATTGAGCAAGCCGAGCGATCAAAGACAGATGTTAGTGCCACATGTTCATATGCGGCAAAGGTTTTAGGGAATATATAAAGGAGAAGTAGATAAATATGATGAATCCACAGGCGATGATGCAGTTTGTTTCTGCCATCTCTACATTCAAGGAAAATCACCCCAAGTTTGCAAGCTTTATAGAGCTTGTCATTAAGGGAGGACTTCCGCTCGGTACAGTGATCGAGATCACTGTTACAAGACCGGGAGAGGATGCCATAACGGCAAATATGAAAGTACAGCAATCGGATATCGAGCTCATGCAGACACTTAAGGATATGAAGCCATAGGAGTGCATCATGGGTTTTGAGACAGATAAATTTGTATACGAGACACATCTTCATACCAGTCAGGGAAGTGCATGTGCTCAGAATACCGGACGGGAGATGGCGATTGCTCACAAGGAAGCCGGCTATACGGGCATTATTGTGACAGACCACTTTGTATACGGTAATACGGCAGTTGATAAAGATCTTCCGTGGCAGGACTGGGTTTATGCGTACTGTGCCGGATACAGAGATGCCAAGGCGATAAGCAAGGAGATAGATCTGGATGTATTCTTCGGATGGGAATCCGGATATCAGGGCACGGAGTTTCTGGTATACGGACTTGATGAAGAGTGGCTCTATAAGCATCCCGAGATAAAAGATGCGACTGTAAAGGAACAGTATGAGATTGTTCATAAAGCGGGCGGCATAGTCTTTCAGGCTCATCCTTACAGGGAGGAATTCTATATTCCCGAGGTCAGACTCTTCCCTGATGATGTTGACGGCATAGAAGTCTTTAACGGATCAAACAAACTGATCGACGGTAAGGATGTTTTCAATGACAGAGCGCAGGAATACGCTCTAAAGTATGATTTCCCCACGACCAGCGGTTCCGACATTCATTGCAGCGAGCCGATAATGAGCGGTGTCGCATTTGACAGAAGGCTTACTGACATAAATGATTTCATAGACATGGTCATGAGCAGAAACTGCGAAATGATCAAAAAAAGCAAATGGATATAGTTAAGGAAACAGACAACTATATAGTCATAAACAAGCCGGCCGGTATCGCGACTCAGACATCAAAGATCGGACAAAAGGATGTTGTGAGTGAGGTAAAAAACCATCTTTCAAAAGGTAGTGCAGTAAAAAATCCGTATATCGCAGTCATCAACAGGCTGGATCAGCCCGTAAGCGGTCTGGTGCTTCTTGCAAAGAACAAGGATGCTGCAGCTGACTTAAGCAGACAGCTTACTGACAAGGTTATAGAAAAATACTACAGGGCAACAGTTTACGGACATATGCCTCAGATGAGCGGAAAGCTTATCGACTATCTGATAAAGGATACAAAAACAAACTCAAGCCGGATAGCAGACAGTTTAGACAGACAGGCAAAGAAAGCCGTGCTTGAGTATACCGTGACAAAAAGGGATTCTGATACGGATGATATAGATATCCATCTTTTAACGGGCAGACATCATCAGATAAGACTGCAGTTTGCAAATGCCGGATGTCCTCTGCTCGGTGACAGAAAATACGGAAATGAAAGATCCGTAGAATATAGTGATAAACAGGGTGTCGATTCTGTAAGACTTACGGCATACAGGCTGACGTTCAATGATCCAAAGGATGGAAGCAGGGTTTCGTGCACCTGCACGTAAATATTTGTTTAAATTGCACAAAAACAATAGACTTAGATTATACATTTTGTCAAAAAGGCGACTTGTATAATCTTTTTTTATGCCTCATAATACGGCTTGTAAAGAGAAAACGAGTTGAAAAAAGATCATGAAGGAGAAAATGATGATGAAGAAGATTATTATGACATTGGTTGCAGGCGTTATGACTATGGCTATGCTCACAGGATGCGGAGAAGCTGCTGATACAGTAGCAGACAATGCTGTTGAGGATGTAAAGATGTATGCAGACTCTTCTGCTTTTTCAGGAAATGACAAGTATGACGAGATAGCAAAGACTCTTACAAAGGCATATGCAGGAACGACTGATACAAATAAACTTGTATATTATGTAGTAAACGAGGATGAGACAAGAGCAGTCCTTTGCATGAAGGAAAACAGCGCAGAAACAGATCCTCATGCTATCATGCTCATCGGTGATGTTACAGACAACGGTGACGGAACATACACACTGCTTGATGTTTCAACATGGGAAGCACTTACTTACAAGGTTTCAGTTACAGAGGAAATGGGTGAGGAAGCATACACAATTACATTCAACGGTCTTAATGATACAGCTTCAATGTTTGCTGCAAATCTTGACTCTGTATTTGAGAAGATCAGCGAGTTCTAATAGATAATATAACAAAAATATGAGATGCGGGACTTTCAGTAAAGCTGATAGTCCCGTTTTTGTTTACTTGCAGGTTTTTTTCAGTATTGCTATAATATCTCCTGAGCGTAAATTACAGGAAATACACCTTTAAGGTTTATATAAGGAGGCCGATATGGCAGAAAAGAAATTAGTTGAAGCGATCACATCGATGAATGAGGATTTCGCCCAGTGGTATACGGATGTCGTAAAGAAGGCGGAACTCATTGATTATTCCAATGTAAAGGGATGCATGGTCATCAAGCCGGCTGGTTATGCCATCTGGGAAAACATTCAGAGGGAGCTCGATAAAAGATTTAAGGATACGGGCGTAGAAAACGTATACATGCCCATGTTCATTCCCGAGAGTCTTCTTCAGAAGGAAAAGGATCATGTAGAGGGATTTGCTCCCGAGGTTGCATGGGTAACACACGGCGGACTCAATCCGCTCCAGGAGAGGATGTGTGTAAGACCTACATCCGAGACTCTTTTCTGCGATTTCTATAAAGGCGATATACAGTCATACAGGGATCTTCCCAAGGTATACAATCAGTGGTGTTCAGTAGTCCGCTGGGAGAAGGAGACAAGACCATTCCTTCGTTCAAGAGAGTTTTTATGGCAGGAAGGCCATACAGCTCACGCTACTGAAGAAGAGGCTGTGGAAAGAACAGAACAGATGTTAAACGTATATGCTGATTTCTGCAAAGAAGTTCTTTCAATACCTGTTGTAAAGGGACGCAAGACTGACAAGGAGAAATTTGCCGGCGCGGTTGCTACATATACTATAGAAGCACTCATGCATGACGGAAAAGCTCTTCAGTCGGGAACAAGCCACAATTTCGGAACGGGATTTGCCGAAGCATTCGGTATTCAGTATACAGACAAAGAGAACAAGCTTCAGTATGTGCATCAGACATCATGGGGATTATCTACACGTATAATCGGTGCCATCATCATGGTACATGGTGATGATTCGGGACTTGTGCTTCCGCCTGCCATCGCACCCACACAGGTTATGGTCATTCCGATCCAGCAGAAGAAGGAAGGCGTGCTTGACAAGGCTTATGAACTCAAAGAGGCTCTTATCAAATCCGGATTCAGAGTAAAGGTGGATGACAGTGACAAATCACCTGGATTCAAGTTCAGCGAGCAGGAGATGCGCGGAATCCCTGTAAGAGTCGAGATAGGTCCTAGAGATATAGAAAACGGAAAGTGCCTGATCTGCAGAAGAGACAACGGCGAGAAGATCGAAGTAGCGATAGATGAGCTTACAGAAAAGATCGCAGCTCTTCTTCCTCAGATCCAGAAGGATATGTATGACAGGGCAGAGAAACACCTTAAGGAACATACATATGAAGCGACCACAAAGGAAGAATTCGAAAAGACATTTGCCGAAAAGTCAGGTTTCGTAAAGGCTATGTGGTGCGGCGAGACAGAGTGTGAGGAAAAGATCAAGGAAGACATGGCTGTAACAAGCAGATGCATGCCTTTCGAGCAGAAGTGTCTTTCAGATAAATGTGTTTACTGCGGAAAGCCTGCCAAGAAGATGGTTTACTGGGGCAGAGCTTATTAAAACAGGAAAGAAGGTATCGTAATGAATGTATTGGTAATAAACTGCGGCAGTTCATCACTTAAATATCAGCTCATCTCTTCGGATACAGAGGAGGTTTTAGCAAAGGGTCTCTGTGAACGCATAGGCATTGAAGGAAGTGCTATTACGCATCAGCCGGCAGGAAAAGACAAGGTAACTACAAAGGTTGATATGCCTGATCATACCGCTGCCGTAAAGTACGTTATAGAAAAGCTTACAGATCCGTCAGTCGGAGTTGTGGGATCTCTGGATGAGATAGATGCCGTAGGACATCGTATCGTTCACGGCGGCGAGAAATTCAATACGTCAGTAGTGATAAATGATGAGGTAATAAAGGCTATAGAGGAATGCAATGATCTTGCACCTTTGCATAATCCCGCAAACCTTATCGGTATAAATGCATGCAAAAAGCTCATGCCGAATGTACCCATGGTTGCGGTGTTTGATACCGCATTCCATCAGACAATGCCCAAGAAGGCATTTTTGTACGGACTTCCCTATGAATATTATGAGAAGTACAAGGTAAGAAGATACGGCTTCCACGGAACAAGCCATGATTTTGTTTCCGACAGAGCAGCTCAGTTGCTGAACAAAAAGAGAGAGGATCTTAAGATCATCGTTTGTCACCTTGGAAACGGTGCATCTGTTACAGCTGTTGACCATGGAAAGTCAATAGATACTTCAATGGGCCTGACACCCCTTGAAGGACTTATCATGGGAACGCGATCAGGTGATATCGATCCTGCTATCATAAGCTTCATCGCTGACAAGGAAAACATCTCAGCTGATGAGATGATAAACGTCTGCAACAAGAAATCCGGAGTACTTGGCCTTTCAGGCGGTATCTCAAGCGATTTCAGAGATCTTGCTTCAGCAGCCGAGAGCAATGACCAGAAAGCGATCGATGCTCTTGATACCTATGCCTACAGGGTAGCTAAGTATATCGGAGCTTATGCAATGGCCATGAAAGGCGTGGATGTTATCGCATTTACCGCAGGTATCGGTGAGAACAACTGTCAGATGAGAGCCGCGATATGTGATTACGTGACATGGCTCGGAACAAGCATAGATCCCGAAAAGAATGCGATAAGAGGCGAAGAGGTTATCCTCTCAAAGCCTTCTGACAAGGTCGCAGTAATGGTCGTACCGACCAACGAGGAGCTTGCTATTGCAAGAGAAACAGTTCGTCTAGTAAAATAGATACAGACGGATAAGAATTCAATCAGACTATTAAGAGAGTTCCTGTCGGGACTCTCTTTTTGAAAGAAGAAACATCGAATGTACAGAATAGATCTACCTGATAATGTAAAACAGATACTTGCGACATTAAGACAGGCAGGATATGAAGGATATGTTGTCGGAGGATGTGTCAGAGACAGTCTGTTAAAAAGACAGCCCGATGACTGGGACATCACGACAAATGCCAAGCCGCTTCAGATAAAGGAGCTGTTTAAAAGGACTGTCGATACCGGTATACAACACGGAACGGTAACCGTGCTTATGGGTGATGATACATATGAGGTCACTACTTATCGTATCGACGGTGAATATGAGGATAACAGGCATCCCAAGCAGGTGGAATTTACTACGGATCTTATAGAAGATCTAAAGCGCAGAGACTTTACGATAAATGCAATGGCATACAATGATACTGAAGGACTGATAGATGAGTTTGACGGTATCGGCGATCTTAATGCGGGCATTATCAGATGCGTAGGTGATCCGAGGGAAAGATTTAACGAAGACGCACTCAGGATAATGAGAGCAGTCAGATTCAGTGCTCAACTCGGATATACAATAGAAGAAGAGACGCTTTGTGCCATAAAAGAGCTTTCACCGAATCTGAAAAATATCAGTGCCGAGAGGATCAATACGGAACTGACCAAGCTTATAGTATCGCCTAATCCGGGACATATCAGGATCATGTATGAGACAGGTATAACAGATATCATTTTACCTGAGCTTTCGGCTGTGATGAACCTTGAGCAGAACAATCCTCACCACTGCTACACTGTAGGCGAGCATATAATAAAGTCTGTCGAAGCGATCGAGCCTAGAAAAGCTCTTCGATATGCCATGCTCTTTCATGACCTTGGAAAGAAAGATACGAGGACTACTGATGAAGCCGGTATAGATCATTTTCGCGGCCACGTCCAGCTTTCGGCTCAGATGGCTGTTGATATAGCACACAGACTAAAGTTTGACAATGCGACCATATCGAAAGTAAAGAAGCTTGTTGCTTATCATGATGTCAAGATAGAACTCAAGCCCAGATATGTCAGAAGGATGATGAACAGACTTGGAAGTGATGATTTTGCGGATCTTCTTAAAGTAAAGCAGGCTGATATGGAGGCTCAGAGCGACTACAAAAGACAGGATAAGCAAAAAGAGATAGATGAACTAAGAGCCTTATACGAACAGATAGTAAAAGATAAAGACTGTGTAACAACAGGTGAACTTGCGATCAACGGAAAAGATCTTATAGACAGGGGCGTTGGTCAGGGACCGGAGATTGGAAGCATTCTAAACAGGCTTCTTGAAAAGGTCATGGATGATCCGACACTCAATACGAAAGAGAAACTGACGGAGCTTCTTGATGCGTTATTATAGTTTGTTTGGACAACTTAATATAAGAAGAGTTATCGTATCTTTAGTGATAGTCAGCTTTTGCGTGCTCTTTTCGGGATGTGCGGGCAGTGATCAGGAAAAGACACAGTCTTATAGCGACCAGACACCCGTAGAGGGATTTGTCATGCCAAAGGCAGGAACATATGACAGTGCGGACACAGAGGCGGTCGTTGTATCCATAGACAGACAGAACAATACCTGTACGCTCTATAACAGGACAGTCGGGAAAAACTACACACTTTCCTATGACGGTACAACCAAGATATATGACAAATACGGTTCACTTACAGTAATCGATCAGATATCTGCGGGAGATATTGTTGATGTGACTTTTCTAAAGAGCAAAAAACTCCTAAACAGCATGACAAGATCTGCAGATATATGGGTATATGACGATGTGAGTGATTTTGAGATAGATGCCTTAAACGGACGAATGATCATTGACGGCGGCGAATACAGGTTTAAAGATGATCTTCTGATCTTTTCCGGACAAAACAAAGCCCAGCTCATGGATATCAACACATGTGACATACTGAAAGTCAGCGGAAATGACAGAAATATATACAGCATAACGATTGAACAGGGACACGGCTATCTAAGACTCAAGGGCCAGGATTACTTTGAGGGAGGATGGATAGAAGTCGGCAAGATCATAAAGACCGTAAATAATGACATGCTGCTTGCAGTACCTGTCGGAAAGTATGACATAAAGCTAAAAAACGGCGAGTATGAAGGAACAAGAAATGTAGTAATAGAGAGCAATAAGGAAACTGTTCTGGATGTGAGCGATATGGTTACCGTTGACAGTACCATGTACGGTACGGTAATACTTGTTACGGAACCATCCGATGCGGAGCTGTTTGTTGACGGCAAGGAAGCGGACATGTCAAAGCCTCTGAGTCTTGAATACGGCATCCATCAGCTGATAGTCAGAAAAGAAGGATATGAATCTCTTACCCAGTATATAAAAGTCGGACAGGAAAGTGCGACTCTTGAGATAACGCTTGATAAAAAGAAGGACTATTCAGCTGTCGATCCCTCAAAGGATACACCTAATGCATCGCCTTCTCCCGTGGTAACAAGTATTGTCACGCAGGCGGCTGAAATAAATAAAACATCTGATTACCGGGTAACGATAGAAGCGCCTGAGGAAACAGAGGTTTATGTTGATGGAAGCTATGTCGGAATAGTACCTGCAAGCTTTGCAAAAAATGAGGGAACTCACGTAATAACACTGCGAAAAGACGGCTATGTTACACGCAGTTATACCATAGCTTTGGACGGTGTTTTGAGAAATGAAACATTTTCGTTTGCAACACTGGAAAAAATCGAATAAAAATGCCTAAAATTCAAGGAAATTACGTTAAATTCATTGACAAAACATCCAAAAAATAGTAGTCTCTTTATAGACGTTTTAAGCGCCTAAATAATCTCATATTCAAAATGGAGGAGAGTTAGAATGAACAAAACAGAATTAGTTGCAGCTATGGCTGAGCAGGCCGGCATTTCTAAGAAGGACGCTGAAGCAGCATTGAAGGCATTCACAGATACTGTTTCTAAGGAACTTAAGAAGGGTGGAAAGGTTCAGTTGGTTGGCTTCGGTACTTTCGAGACAAGCACAAGAGCAGCTAGAACAGGAAGAAATCCTCAGACTGGTAAGGAGATGAAGATCAAAGCTTCTAAGGCTCCTAAGTTTAAGGCAGGTAAGGCTTTAAAGGATTTAGTTAACAAGAAATAAGTTGATGAGATCGTGGAGGTAAGTAACTATGTTACTTACCTCTTTTTAGATTTAAAAGGAGAAGACAATGAGACTTGATAAATATCTTAAGGTATCGCGTCTTATAAAAAGAAGGACGGTTGCCAATGAAGCATGTGATGCCGGAAGGGTGCTAATAAACGGAAATGTGGCAAAGGCCGGTACAAATGTTAAGGTAGGAGATAAGATAACGATACAGTTTGGAAACAAGGAAACAAATGTTGAGGTGACGGCTGTTGAGGAAACTGTTAGAAAAGAAGAAGCTGCTGAACTGTATAAGTTTATCTGACAGAAAACCGTCAATTCTTACATATGAAATTATGTAAACCACAATATAATGATATAAGGTTGACATATTTTGGAATATCTAGTAATCGCATCTAAAATATGCCGAAAAATCAATATTTTTCCAAAAACAGGTTGACGTAACTCATCTTTAAAACTATAATTTATTATGTAAACACTCTCGTTTACGGAAGGAATAAGATGAGTAACAGATATCTAAGAGTCAGAAGAAAACAGAACAGATTCAGCGTTATGCTTATAATCATAGTGCTGATAATGCTGATGGCAGTTGTTTCATATAATAAGCACAATTTAAGAAGCAGGTGCGAGTCATATCAGAAACAGGAAGAGATGCTTCTTGAGCAGATTGCAAAAGAGGAAGCCAGAAGCGAAGAGATCGCCGAATATGCAAAATATACAAAGACCAAGAAGTATGCCGAAGAGGTTGCAAAAGAAAAACTTGGACTTGTCAATGAAAATGAGATAATATTTAAGACAGAGAATTAAACCTTTGATGATGATCAAAGGTTTTTATTTTTAGAGAAAGAAAAACAATGATAAAAACTGTAAGAGACTATATAAAACAATATAACATGATACTTCCGGGTGACGAGATTATTGCCGGGATCTCCGGAGGTGCGGATTCTGTATGCATGTTTCTTCAGCTTATTGAGTATAGAAAAGAATGCGAATTTGATCTGAAAGTCGTTCATATCAATCATATGATAAGAGAAGACGCCGGTGAGGATGCTGCATTTGTAAGGGAGCTTTGTGAAAGATACGGTGTTGAATTTTATCTTTTTAACGAGGATGTCACAAAGCTTTCACAGGATAAGGGCATATCCACCGAGGAGGCCGGAAGAGAAGTAAGATATGAGCGTTTCAGACAGGTTATGAGCTCAAAACGATCAAAGATAGCCGTTGCTCATAACAAGAACGATGTATCAGAGACCGTTCTGTTTAACATATTCAGGGGAACTGGGATCGAGGGTCTTGCATCTCTTTCGCCTGTAAACGGAGATATAATAAGACCGCTTCTTGGTATTACCAGGGATGAGATAGAGGCTTATCTTTCCAAGAAAGGCCAGAAGTTTAATATTGATTCGACTAATGCGGAATGTGATTATGCCCGCAATAAGATAAGAAATGTCATGCTTCCTTATGCGGAGGAAAACATTTCCGCAAAGAGTACGCAGCACATAGCAGATCTGTCAGACAAGATGCTTTTGATACGGGAGTATATCAAAAAAGAAACAAGTAAGGCTTATCTGCTTGCGGTTACTGAATATGAAGGCTATTCACAGATAAATCTGAGGATATTTTCTGACCTTGATCCCATGCTTAAGAGAGAGGTTCTCCTTCTTGTCATGGAAAAGCTCACTCCGCACAGAAAGGATATAACAAGTCAGCACATATCATCGCTTCTTGATGTTACTTTAAAGGACGGTGAAAAGAGAATAGATCTTCCCTATGATCTTGAAGCTGTAAAACAGTATGATACGCTGACTGTAAGAAAGAGCATTAAAGATAAGAAAGAAGCTTTTGAATATGAAATAGGAAGTGACGGCAAAATCACTCTGCCGGATAAAAGGACACTTAGCGTGCGTGTCTTTGACAGGGATGAGAGTGCCCTTATTGAGCGAAAAACATATACTAAATGGTTTGATTATGATAAAATAATTAATTGCGTGAAGGTAAGAAACAGAAGAACGGGCGACTATATTACCATAAACAGCGACATGGATAAAAAGTCCCTTAAAGACTATCTTATCGACAGCAAGGTGGCAAGAGAACAGAGAGACTCAATACCTGTTATCGCTGACGGCTCCCATATCCTGTGGGTAGTGGGATACAGGATCAGCGAATACTACAAGGTAAGCGATAAAACAAAGAGGATTCTAGAGATAAGCGTTAATTAGCAAAAATTAACGGCGAAAGGAGATCATCATGCCCAAACACCATGTGGAAGAATTCCTTACAGAGGAAGAAGTAGACAAGAAGATCGGCGAGATCGGAAGGATCATAAGCAAGGACTATGAAGGAAAGAAGATACATCTTGTATGCGTGCTCAGAGGCGGAGCATTCTTTATGTGCGAGCTTGCAAAGAGGATCACGGTACCGGTATCCCTGGATTTCATGTCTGTCAGCAGCTACGGCAGCGGAACAGAATCAAGTGGAAATATCAAGATCGTAAAGGATCTTGATGACACGCTCGAAGGCAAGGATGTTATCATAGTTGAGGATATAATAGATTCGGGAAGGACTCTCAGCAGGCTTATGGAGCTTCTTTCAAGCAGAAAGCCCAACAGCTTAAGGCTGTGTACGCTGCTTGATAAGCCAGACAGACGTGTTGTGGATGTAAAGGTTGATTACACATGCTTCGAGATCCCGGATGAGTTTGTTGTGGGATACGGGCTTGATTATGATCAGATGTACAGGAATCTTCCTTATATCGGAATCGTTAAATTTGATTAAAGGCAGGAAAGTAAGTTGAATAAAAAGAAATCAGGGATAAATGCATATGCGGTGATCTTTATACTGATCATGCTCTTTGCAGGGATTTATGCATATACCAAGGACTCCGGAACAGGTTATACCAAGGCTGAGCTTTATTCGGATATAGAGAGCGGTAACATAGCCATGGCTCTTGTTAAGCCTTCATCCGCTGTTCCTAACGGAAAGATAACTGTAATCACAAAGCTGTCTACGGCAAGACAGACGGTTGTGCTGACTGATATCGACGAAGCTGTTAAGTTAATGGACGAACACGGCGTTTACTATACGGTAAGTGAGGTTGAGGAAGGCAATATCCTCATGAACTACGTTGTACCTATCATCACTATCGTTGCGGTCATAGTAATGCTGATGATGATTGTCGGAGCCCAGGGAGGCGGCGGTTCAAATGCCAAGATGATGAATTTTGGAAAGAGCCGTGCAAAAATGAGCAGCGACACAAAGAAAAAGCTTTCTGATGTAGCCGGTCTTGCAGAGGAAAAAGAAGATCTTGAAGAGATAATCGATTTCTTAAGATCGCCTGATAAATACTCAAAGCTCGGCGCAAGAATACCCAAAGGCGTGCTTTTGGAAGGTGCACCAGGTACAGGTAAGACACTGCTTGCCAAAGCTATTGCCGGAGAGGCAAACGTGCCGTTTTTCAGCATCTCGGGTTCTGATTTTGTTGAGATGTTTGTCGGTGTCGGTGCTAGCCGTGTAAGAGATCTGTTTGCTGATGCGAAAAAGAATTCTCCGTGTATAGTTTTCATAGATGAGATAGATGCCGTTGCGAGAAGACGTGGAACCGGTATGGGCGGTGGTCACGATGAGCGTGAACAGACACTCAATCAGCTTTTGGTTGAGATGGACGGTTTTGAAGACAATCAGGGAATAATCGTGCTTGCTGCAACAAACAGAGTGGATATACTCGATCCCGCGATCCTAAGACCCGGACGATTTGACAGAAAGATAGCTGTCAGCACACCCGATGTAAGAGGAAGAGAAGATATCCTTAAGCTTCATGCAAAGAACAAGCCGATAGGCAGCGATGTTGATCTTAAGCAGATCGCTCAGACTTCGGCAGGATTTACGGGTGCCGATCTTGAGAACCTTTTAAATGAAGCAGCAATCCTTGCCGCTAAAAATGACAAGGCATATATAGAGCAGAACGACGTAAAACAGGCATTTATCAAAGTTGGAATAGGAACCGAGAAAAAGAGCAGGCTTGTATCAGACAAGGAAAAGAAGATCACGGCTTATCATGAATCAGGACATGCCATTTTATTCCACAAGCTTCCCGATGTCGGACCTGTATATACGGTTTCTATCATTCCTACAGGACAGGGAGCAGCCGGTTATACGATGCCTCTTCCTGAAAAGGATGAGATGTTCCATACCAAAGGACATATGCTGCAGGATATCATGGTGCTTCTTGGAGGCCGTATCGCTGAAGAGATCGTATTTGATGACATTACGACAGGCGCTTCTAACGATATCATGCGTGCTACCAAAGTTGCACGTAAGATGGTAACCAAGTACGGCATGAGTGACAATATCGGTGTCATCTGCTATGACAATGACGATGATGAGGTATTCATAGGACGTGACCTGGCACATGCCAAGAGCTACAGTGAATATATCACCGGTGAGATAGACAAGGAAGTTAAACGTATCATTGATGACTGCTATGCAAAGGCAAAGGCTATCATCCTTGAGAACAGAGACGTTCTTGAAAAGAGCGCTGAGCTTCTGATAGAGAAAGAAAAGATTACAAGAGAAGAATTCGAGGCATTATTTGTATAACATGCACAAAAAACACTATAACCATTTGTGATTTTTGTTAATCCTTTGCATTGTTCAAATATAGGACCTCTGATATTATACTACTTGTAACCCCCAATACATTTTGTAGTTTTTTGCTATACCCCATAAGAGAAATACCTTCTCTGAAAAGACAGCTTACCCGCTGTCTTTTTTATTTGTCTTTTTGTCTCAATGAGACTATAATTAGCAAAGAGTACATCATTAGGTGGAAAGACATGTTTGGAAAAAGAAAAGAAACCACAGAAGGTCTAAATATCATAATAGTGGGCGGAGGCAAAGTCGGCGTTACTCTTGTCGAGCAGCTCGCCCAGGAAGGTCATGATATCACTATCATTGATCAGAATGCAAAAGTTGTGGAGAGCATAACCAATACCTATGATGCCATGGGAGTTATAGGTAACGGCGCAAGCTATTCCACACAGGTGGAAGCCGGTATTGAAAATGCCGACCTCTTTATAGCGGTCACCAATTCGGATGAACTTAATCTTCTCTGCTGTACAGTTGCAAAACGTGCCGGCAACCTTGCGGCTATAGCAAGAGTCAGAACCCCTGATTACAGCAAGGAAGTCGACTACTTCATTGAAAAGCTTGGACTTGCGATGATCATCAATCCTGATTTTGTATCATCCAGGGTGATGGCCAAGATCCTTACACTTCCTACTGCTCTCGATGTCACATCCTTCTCGCATGGAAAAGTAAATCTGGTACGTATCGAACTGCCGCAGGATAATCCTCTCTGCAACAGGACAATAGCTGAACTTGGCAGGGATGGTATTATACAGCAGACAGTCATATGCGCAATAGAGCGTGACGGCAAGGTTCATATCCCGTCTGGTGATTTTATCATAAGGCCCGGAGATATCATTTCATTTGCTGCATCTCAGAGAGAATCAAGACAGTTTTTAAAGAGAATAGGCTTTAAGACCGGACAGGTTAAGACATGTATGATAGTCGGAGGCGGAAGAGCAGGCTATTATGCAGCTGAGCTTTTAATAAAAGCAGGTATAAATGTCCGTATCATAGAAACAAACCAAAATAGATGCGAACGTCTTTCGGAGCTTCTTCCCGAAGCGACCATTATCCATGGAGACGGCACGAGCGAGGAGCTTCTTAAGGAAGAAGGAATAGAGGATGTTGATGCATTTATACCTCTGACGGGTATAGATGAAGAGAACATACTCTTGTCTTTGCATGCAAAGAAGGTTTCACATGCAAAGGTAATAACAAGGCTTACCAGAAACAACTTTATGGAAGTTGTCAGCGGCCTTGATCTGGGAAGCGTGCTTTATCCGAAATATATCACCTCCGAAGCCATAATCGCATATGTGCGTGCAAGAAACAATTCCAAGGGCTGCAACATAGAAACCCTTTATCATATGTTTGATTCCAGAGCTGAGGCGATAGAATTCAAGGTTGAAAAAGAAAGTGAGGTTGTGGATGTTCCGCTTTCAAAGCTTTCGCTTAAGAAGGATCTGCTCATAGCTTTCATCAACCGAAACGGAAAGATCATCATCCCCAAAGGTCAGGATATGATAAAAGTTAAAGATACTGTCATGATCGTGACCACACATAAGGGATTTAAGGATATTCAGGATATACTGGCTTGAAACAAAGGTAAGACACTATGAATAGTTCCATGATACGAGTCATACTCGGACATGTTTTAAGAATCGAGGCCGCATTCATGTTGCTGCCTTGTATCATAGCGCTGATATACGGGGAAAGAGAAGGGTATACATATCTTATTGTTGCAGGCGCATGTGCACTGACAGGTGTTCTTATGTCTGTAATTAAGAAACCTTCAGACACTGCTCTGTATCTTAAAGAAGGGTGCGTGGCAACTGCTCTCAGCTGGATAATGCTGAGTCTGTTCGGCGCACTTCCGTTTTGTCTGACTGGAGAGATCCCGTCTTATGTGGATTCTCTTTTTGAGACCATATCCGGATTTACGACTACCGGAGCATCGATACTTAACGATGTAGAAAGTCTTTCCTATACATCCTTGTTCTGGAGAAGCTTTACGCACTGGATCGGAGGTATGGGAGTACTCGTCTTCTTGCTTGCGATCATTCCCTTAAGCGGCGGATCCAATATCAATCTGATGAGGGCGGAAAGCCCCGGTCCTTCAGTCGGCAAGCTGGTTCCAAAGATCAAATCTTCTGCACGCATTTTGTATGTTATCTATTTTATCATGACTATTGCTGAGATGGGACTTCTTACCATCGGAGGCATGAAGCCGTTTCATGCGATAACACTCAGCATGGGTACAGCCGGAACGGGAGGTTTCGGTGTTTTAAACAGTTCGATCGCGTCATACTCACCATACTGCCAGTGGGTCATAACCGTGTTTATGATCTTGTTTGGAGTAAACTTCAATGCCTTTTATTTCATTCTTATAGGAAAGGTTAGAAAGTTCTTCGAAGTTGAAGAAGTAAGATGGTATCTCGGTATAATCCTTGCTGCTATACTCATGGTATCGATAAATATTCAGGGAGTATACGGAAGCTTTTCAGAGACAGTAAGAAATGCCGCTTTCCAGGTAGCATCCATTATCACTACAACGGGATATTCCACAACGGATTTTAATGTATGGCCGATGTTCAGCAAGGTAATACTTGTAGTGCTGATGTTTATCGGAGCCTGTGCGGGCAGTACCGGAGGCGGTATAAAGGTCTCAAGAATAGTAATCATGCTAAAGACCGTTAAAAAGGAGTTGAATAATTACAGCCATCCAAAGAGCATAAAGAAGATAATGTTTGAAAAGAAGGCTGTAGAGCATGAAGTGCTCAGAGCCATAAATGTATATCTTATAACATTCATCATTGTTTTTACATCGTCGCTTACTCTGCTGTCATTTGAAAACCACGATTTTTCAACGACATTTACCGCAGTTGCGGCCACTATAAACAATATCGGTCCGGGACTTAACATGGTAGGACCTACAGGCAATTTCGCGTTCTGGAGCATTCCTTCAAAGTTTGTTCTGATGATAGACATGCTTGCCGGAAGACTTGAACTCTTCCCGCTTCTGATACTGTTCAGTCCCAAGGTATTGAAAGAACTCGTAATAGACAGTTTTACAAAAAAGAGGAAATAAATGAGTAAGGAAGCATATAATCCGGAAAACATTAAAGAAAACAGAGACAGGATCATAATAAAGACCAGCATCTTGGGTATAGCAGCCAACATTTTCCTGTCGGCAATAAAAGCAATCTTCGGACTGATGGCAAATTCCATAGCGATCATACTTGATGCTGTCAATAACTTAAGCGATGCTCTTTCTTCCGTCATCACGATAGTAGGTACAAAACTGGCATCAAAAAAGCCGGATAAGAAACACCCTCTGGGATACGGAAGGATCGAGTATTTAAGTGCCATGACGGTTGCTGCTATCGTACTGTATGCCGGCATCACTTCACTGGTGGAATCGATCAAAAAGATAATAAGACCGGAAACTGCAGATTACAGCACGGTTACACTAATCATTATTGTAGCTGCTGTCATAGTCAAGCTGATACTCGGAAGGTATGTAACGAGCGTAGGCAAAAAGGTTAATTCGGGTTCACTGATAGCTTCTGGAAAGGATGCGAGCTTTGATGCAATCCTTTCGGCATCCGTTCTGCTGTCTGCAATAATATATCTTATGTGGAATGTAAGTCTGGAAGCCTATGTGGGAGTTGTCATATCCGTAATTATCATAAAATCCGGATTAGAGATGCTTACAGAAACACTTGATGAGATTATAGGCAAGCGTGTTGACAGAGGTCTTGTTAAGGAGCTGAAAAGGACAATCTGCGAAGAAGAAGAGGTATCAGGTGCATATGATCTCATACTTCACAGCTACGGACCTGACAGATATGTGGGATCGGTGCATATCGAGATACCGGATACACTGACAGCTGAAGAGATAGACAGTCTGGAAAGAAGGATAGCGCAGAATGTGCTCAAAAAACACGGAGTCCTTTTAGGCGGAATAGGTATATATTCAGTCAACTCCAAGGATGATAAGATAAAAAAGATGCGTTCCGATATAACGCATCTTATAGTTCAGCATGAAGGAATCCTTCAGATACACGGATTCTATGTTGATCTTGAGAAAAAAGCGATAAGCTTTGATGTAGTGCTTGACTACGGTGTGGATGACAGACAAAAGCTGTTTGCTCAGATAAGAAACGAAGTTGAAAGCGCATATCCCGAATATACGCTCAACATGGCACTTGATATCGATGTCTAGCGCCTTACTCCGTTAAACACAAAGCCGTGCTGAAGCAGATAATCACACCATAAAGAATAATACTTGGCATAGAGATGAACCTGATCGAATGAGTATCCGTCGGTCAGGTTTCCGTTTTCATCACATACAGCCTCATTAATATCTATATAGTAAATGTACCAGTCATTAGCCAGAGTAGCGAGTTTTTCGTTACGTGCGGTGATATTGGTGTTGTTGATCGAAGGGTGGGAAGCCGATTTCTGGGCGCCCACTTTCATTATGCCCTGAACAATGATTATTGCATCCGGCTGCCAGCGATGGATCTGATCTACTACTTCCGTATACTTTTCAAAATAAGTATTAATGTTTGAACCGCATTCATTTATTCCGAGCATTATATATACCTTGCCGTAGCGTGAGCTTGAGAGAACTTCACGTGCAGTGGTATGCTGTATGTCTCCAAACGATATATCCCTGTCGAGACAGTCATAGATGGTCATGCCGACATCGGCAAGATAGTCGCAGTTATCCCATCCTGAGTAAAGCTGCAGTCCGACGGTACGTGAATCGCCTAAGAATACAGCATCGTTAAAGTAGGACTGATCTACAGGCTGCTCAACATAGTATGTAGAAGGCT
Source organism: Lachnospiraceae bacterium (assembly GCA_016290615.1). Lineage (GTDB taxonomy): Bacteria > Bacillota > Clostridia > Lachnospirales > Lachnospiraceae > Colinaster. The sequence continues at coordinate 51,555 of JAEEUS010000012.1, forward strand.
GGCTTGCAGCTATTATATCCTCGAGCGGTTCGCCGTAGATGGGAGTAGGTGTCGGCTCGTCCATTACAGAAAGCACTTCAGCTGATTCTTCTGAAACGCCTGAAGAAGTAACGTTTGGCAGCGCTATCTCCGCAGTCTCGTTTTCCATGACTACGGTGTGAGATGCCTTGCGGGGGTTTAAAAGCGTCTGTTCAATTGTATCTGCCAGTGAAGTGACTCCGGCTAGCATCGTATCACCCTGAACTGCAAAATACGGAAAGTATATCTGCAGTGTACGCGAAGACTGCGTTGCAAGGAACATGATTAGCAGTGTAGCGTATATGAATACGAAAAGCGGAGCTCTTTGAAATATCTTTTTCACAAAATCTCCTTAGAAATTTATATACATGAACGGATTGTTGCCGTTCTTCATTATCAGATAAACACAAACCCAGAAAAGAGCAAACGATATAAATCTTGTCATATATATCCTTGTCTTTACCAATACTTCTTCCATCAGAGGGAAACAGCATATGACACCGCCTGTCAGATACGGCCAGTAATCTGACAGATAATTGAGATAATCATTCTCATTTACATTAAGCGGGACACAAACCTGTGTAAGATTAAACAGTCGTGTGAAGAATATCCCCATCTGCTCAATATTTCCTATCGCAAACATCATCCATGTAAACGGGATGATTATGAGAACGTATACATGTCTTATAAATGACACGATAGGCTTTTCACTCTTAAAGACCTTCTTAAGCAGAGTCTTTTCAAGGATTATGAAAAACAATAGTGTGAGAGCCCAAAACATGAAGTTTAGAGTAAGTCCGTGCCAGAGACCCGTTAATACCCAGACGACCGACAGACTGAGCAGAGTCTTTTTAAGGCCGTTTTTGCTGCCGCCCATGGGAATGTATACATAGTTCTTGAACCATTCACCGAGTGTCATATGCCAGCGGCGGTAAAACTCTGAAATGCTCTTTGAAAGATAAGGAGAGCGGAAGTTGATGGGAAGGGTATATCCCAGCATCTGTGCAACACCTATAGCCATAAGTGAATAGCCCTGGAAATCAAAGTACAGCTGCATGCTGTATGAATACATGGAAAGCCATGCAAGCGGAGTGGATATGCTCTGGAATCCTACAGTCTGGACTCCGTTCCAAAGATAGTAAAGCCTGTCAGCGATTATTATCTTAAATGACATTCCTAAGATAAAGGTCCTCATGCCTTTTTCCAGCTTGCTTAAAGATACTCTGTCGGGCATCTTAAGATCGCTCTCTATATCCTTAAAGCTTACTATCGGACCCTGAAGGACCTTGGGAAAGAACATCACATAATTTGAAAATGTGACTATGTTCTTGCATGGAGCTATGTTGTTTCTGTATACGTCGAGATAATAGCCGATCAGCTGGATAGTAAAGAAGCCAACTCCTATGAAGGTATGATTCTTAAAGAAAAGGATCGATATTACCATAAGAGCTATCTGAAGTGCTATGCCGAAACGTGTTATGAATTTGCGCAGATTTATCTTGTCAAAGAAACGATCTTCCAATATGCCCGAGATAAATACTATGAGGATATTTATCAGCAAAACGGGAAACAGCCAGATATCGTTCAGGGCATAGAAAGCCATACTGCCTGCAAGAAGAAAGTAAGGCTTGATCTTCATGGGCAGCAGAACATATATCGGTACATATATCAGTATGAATATAAGTAAAAAGTTTATATCAGAAAAAGTCATAATCAAATACCAGCATTTAAATTATATGGTTTTATGCGTTTTCTGTAAATCGCTAAATCATATGTTAAAGACAAAAAATAACATTTTTTATAAAAAGGACACCCGGCATGCGCGTTAATCGCATATAACGGGAAAAATGTATTATTGGCGAGAGC
>JAEEUS010000134.1 GCA_016290615.1 Lachnospiraceae bacterium
GGCATGTTTCTTTCAACAACATCGGATAAGAAGCTCTGTACCTCTGTTACGGCGTTTTCGAACTGCTCCTTGAAGACCTTGTACTCTTCGGTCTTTTTTAACCTGTCCGAATATGTCGTGGTCTCGTCATCATCCTCTTTGGGCTGGAACTCAGGATCATCTTCCATGCCTTCGATTCTGACTGAGGTGATGCCCTGCTGCATTATCTTTTCTATTGCTCTTTCATTTATCTTGAGTCCTTCCGGGAGTATCAACTGATTGGCTTCGTTGAAAACATCCGATTCGAGTATCATACCCGGAGTGACTTTCGAAACTGGTATTCGTCCCATATTCATTCCTCATTTACAAACATATTAATTATACACAAAAAGAGACACATCGTAAAGATGTGCCTCTTCTAATCAGATATATAAATTCATTATTACGCAAGATACTTCTTAAGATCATCGACCTTGTTTAATGCCTCCCAGGGAAGCTTAAGATCGTTTCTTCCGAAATGTCCGTAAGCAGCTGTCTGCTTGTAGATCGGACGTCTCAAGTCGAGCATCTTGATTATGCCTGCCGGACGAAGATCAAAGTTCTCTCTTACTATCTGAACAAGCTTCTCATCGCTTAACTTTCCTGTTCCGAAAGTATCAACACGAACTGAAGTGGGAACAGCAACACCGATAGCGTATGAAAGCTGTATCTCACACTTGTCAGCAAGGCCTGCTGCAACGATGTTCTTTGCAACGTATCTTGCAGCATATGCTGCGGAACGGTCAACCTTTGTGCAGTCCTTTCCTGAGAAAGCGCCGCCGCCGTGACGAGCATATCCGCCGTAGGTATCAACGATTATCTTACGTCCGGTAAGACCTGCATCACCGTGAGGTCCGCCGATAACGAATCTTCCTGTGGGATTGATGAAGAACTTTGTGTTGTCATCAATGAGTTCCTTGGGAAGTACGGGATCAAATACGTACTTTTTGATATCCTCATGGATCTGCTCCTGAGTAACATCCTCATCATGCTGTGTTGAAAGAACAACAGCCTCAAGTCTTACAGGCTTGTCGTTTTCATCATATTCTACAGAAACCTGAGTCTTTCCGTCGGGTCTTAAATATGTAAGTGTACCGTTCTTTCTAACCTCTGTAAGCTTGAGTGCAAGCTTGTGAGCAAGGTCAATAGAATAAGGCATATATGAATCGGTCTCGTTTGTAGCATAACCGAACATCATACCCTGGTCGCCGGCACCTGTATCAAGGTCATCGTTAAGGCTTCCTTCCTTTGCTTCCAGAGCCTTGTCAACACCCATAGCGATATCTGCAGACTGCTGATCGAGTGCTACGAATACAGCACATGAATTTCCGTCAAGACCTTTCTTTCCGTCATCATATCCGATCTCTGTAACTGTCTTTCTTACGATCGCAGGGATATCAAGCTGTGCCTTTGTTGTTATCTCACCTGTTACAAGAACAAATCCTGTGCAGCTTGTTGTCTCGCATGCAACTCTGCTCATCGGATCCTGTTCAAAGCAGGCATCAAGAATGGCATCCGATACCATGTCACAGACTTTGTCGGGATGTCCTTCTGTTACTGATTCTGAAGTGAAAAGCTTCTTCTCCATTTGGTTTTCCTCCTACCGAAAATATGAATTAAAAAATCCGCTTATTTTTCAATAAGCGGATTAAGCTGCGTGATACTCAAATCCTCTTATTGCTCGATTACTCGCTCAGGTTGGCACCTTCCTGTCAAGGGGTTGCCGTGGCTTCACAGATCCTATGTATCTCCACCACTCTGAATAAGAGAAACAACAATATTCAATTCTTGTATCTGACGAATACAATACACGTTAGCATGATATTTGTCAATAGGATAATATATATGTTACTGATCGTATCCGGTCTTCTTTTTTAAGCAATTTCTCTTGCAGCTTAAAAAATTGGCTGCAGCAGTAAATGCAAGTCCTATTGTAAGATATGTCTGTGAGCTGTCTCCGTCTTTCATAGACAGTATGATGCATATGATACCTGCGAGTGCAAGACACATCCTTGTGATTGTAAATTCTTTTCCTTCTCTTAATTTCATTTTTATATCCTCCTGAAAATCCTGTTTACCGATGTCCGTCAACGGCCTGTTTCTGATCAAATGGTATATCGAATAACAGGAACTTTGAAGGACACAAAACGCGCAAATGCCTGTTTTTTCACATGCGACATATCCTGTCTCATTGATCTTATATTTTTGGCAAAACAAAACCCCGCAGAATCTCTGCAGGGTTTGATTCAATCCATATCCTATTTCCCGGGTGTAAAAAACTCATCGAGTTTTACAAGGCATTTATATAGCATTCTCTTCTCATCATCATCAAGATCCGAAACCGCAGCCTTTATCATCTTTTTATGAAAATCGCGGTGATGGTAAAAGGCCTTCTTTCCTCTCTCGGTGAGCGTTGTATATACAACTCGCTTATCCTCTTTGCTTCGGTTTCGTTCGATGTAACCTTTTTTCTCAAGCCCGTTCATATTTGTTGTCAGAGTTCCGACAGTCACAGAAAGTGCCTTTGCGATCTCAGACATGTTTCTGGGCTCGCCTATACCCACAGCCTCTATGATGTGCATATCATTGTTTGTAATGTCCTTAAACTCCTCGGTGATCACTGCCTCGGATTCCACAGCCATTACGTGATTAAAGAGATTTACGAGCATCTCGTTTAGTCCCTTGTTGTATTTTCCTTCCATATTCCCTCACATATATGACAAAAATGACACAGCAATTATATCATAATTCCATAAGACATGCACTATAGGTAAGGCCTGCTCCGAAACCTGACATAACGACTCTCATACCGTTCATAAGCTTTCCTTGCTTTCTTACCTCATCGATAAGAATCGGTATGGACGCGGATGATGTATTTCCGAATCTTTCGACATTTGTAGGAAACTTTGAGATGTCCGTCCCTAGTCTTTTTGCGATGCATTCAATGATCCTGAGATTTGCCTGATGAAGAAGAAACATATCTATATCATCCGGTGACAGTCCCTCATCATCCAGGAGTTTAAGTATGGTATCAGATACCACGCGGGTGGCAAACTTAAAGACCTCTCTGCCGTCCATCGTCACATACTTATATAAACTGTCTCCTTCATAAAAAGCACTTTTTGAATCTCTCTGGTTGCAGGAAAGCACTTCGTTCTTAAAGCCGTTGCTCTTTTGAATGAATCTCAATTTCC
>JAEEUS010000135.1 GCA_016290615.1 Lachnospiraceae bacterium
TTGTGATTGCTACGCTTTCTCTCCTTCTCAGCCTTAATCTCGTAGATCAGTCTCATCTTGCAATCCTCGATGATTCCCTGGAAGGAAGAGTAATTGGAATAAATCAGTTCGGCCCTCTCCCTCGCTGATTTGTCACCGTAGCTTTCATAGATATTAACCATAGTGGCCATATACACCTCCTATATTCAGTTGTGTTTATGTCACTTGGCTGCGCGCTGCTTCGTAACTCTTACATGTTTAAGTCTAATTGGAATGCGCCTTATAATCGTTAGCGCGGATGTGGACATAAGGTACACATAATGTGAACCTTAGCCCTCAAGAATCTGAATCTGTCTTAGCATTTCAAGTGCAGACTTCTTTGCCTTGTCCGTATTCAGATTGTTTAGAATCTCTATTGCTTCATTAACGATAGGATCAAGATTATCAGGTGAATCACCGTTTAATATGTAATCAGCAGATACATGAAACAGGTGGCTCAGCTGCGTAAGCATCTCAGCTGAAACACCTCTACTGTTATTCTCATAATTGGAAATAGCAGACTTCCCCTCAAGATGAAGTTCTATAGCAAGCTCCTCCTGGGTATATCCTGCATCTGTACGTAACTTTTTAATTCTTCCACCAACTGTGGTTACATCAATTGCTCCATTGTTTCTGTTTACTTTTTTCATCTTCTCCTCTTTCCGGCTGATAACCGGAAAAAGAAATCTCTATAAAAATGTCTAATAGAAACAAAAAAGGACACACAAGAAAGAATCAGCTTTTACTGGTTATCTTTCCCATGCGTCCCTAGGATTGACACTTTTTTAAATGTCTCCTTTATCATGAGTGCCATCATTCAATTTTTCCATTTCTAATGATCCCACCGGATCAGATACTAGATAAATAGCTTTTCGCTATCATCCGCACGAGCAATCATTCTGCCCTCTGTGTAGTTTTTTAGTGCCATAACTCTCTTACAGCGATGACATTTCATAGTTATTCCGGACAATACCGGCTGTTCCAAATTTCCTGAAAGTGTATAGCTGACTCGCATGCTACATTTACACTTTTTACAATATAAATTAATCTTTTTCATCGTCTCTCCTTCTACAATACAAATGCGTTAATAAACTATTTGTGCTTGTAAAGGAAAAGGGAAATTTGTCACCTTTGCAAGTCCATACTAAAAGGCGTTGATGAATCGCCTTTCGCAGTCGGCATGCCCCTGTCTGACCTCTAGCGTATTGCCAACCGCGCATTGTCGCTTTTTTCAATTGACTCTTTCCTCCCTTCGATTTAATTCGAACGCCTGTTCGTATTTCTATTATAAAAGAAAGTACTATTGCCAACAAGTGCAGCATCTTGCACTTTCCTTCATAATCATCCTATGGATATAATTCCTCAAACGATATCTCAAAATACGCCAAAAGGCGCTTCACCGTACCTACGGACGGATTAGCACCTGCATCATTTTCTATGGTAATAATCGTTCTTTTACCCAAGCCTGTGGCTTCAGCTAACTCATCAAGAGTAAGACCTGCATCCAGTCTTAACTCCTTAAGGTTAGATTTGTACTTTTCCAACATTTTCACCCCCAACTATAAAGCTACTCATTTAGTTTTTCTGCCATATTATGAATGCATTCACCGGCCCATTGCATATTCACAATGTAGTCTCGCTTTCCATTGTCCTCCGGATCAATCATCTCCTCTTTTATTCTGTCATACACCTCTTGATTGAACGGTACACTTCCCCATTGACCATCAGTAAGGCATATAGCAAATCTCGTCGGAACATCATCTCTAATTTCCAAAAATATTTCGTCCACCACGTGTTCCGGATTTTCCTGAGAGATATCAAATCTGATGAACAACTTCATAAGTTCTATTATTCGATCATCAAGCCCCTGGTCAAAAATATAAACTTTCTCTCTCAAATTATTTCTGGAATTAACCAAGCGTAATGTATAGTCATCATCCATCTTTATAAGATCGTCTGTCTTTTTAGATAAATCATCAAACATAGCAATATAATCTGCCACACGCTCTTCAGTTTCACATAGTTGAATCATAAGCATTGATTCCATATCGTGATATAAAAGATCATATGTATAGCTATCTACATGACCACATTTAGGGCATTTATGCTCAAAGAGGCAGCTTTCCATCATATCCGCTTTTGCCTCAGGATTAAGTGTCGCATTAAGGCTCTGCCAAATAATAAACCCATCCTCATGTCCGCATTTGGAGCACTTTACCAATTCTTCATGTTCCATTGACATAGAAAAACACCTCCTCGTGTATGTTAATCAGTTTCATTTAATAGTTTCTGATTAGTTTCTGATTCCTTGAATGAAGAACTAAAACCCTACTGAATATCGCTCAATTACATGGAGGCGTTTTTATACCTGAAATTGCTTGATTTTTAAGGTGGATATTTTTATCAAACATGCTAAAATCAAATTATCCGAATGTAGTATGTAATTAAAAAGTGTATGGCAAACAAACGACTCGGCTTTCTTGTGCAAAAGTAAAAGCGACTCGTTTTATTACATAAGCTATTGTCGCAATTACTATCTGCATTCAACGTCTTAGTTTACTTGTTCTTTGAGAACAGGTCCGGCATTAAGTGGACTTCATCGGGTGGGATGAGGTCCATTTTTAATAGATTAAATAATACCCACATGTCCTCGTCTTCTTCATTAATAAGCTCATATGGCGCTTTATTACCTAAGCTTTGTCTGCGAGTGCTGTTGATATGATTCATTAGAAGTGTCATATCTTCTTGTGTGTACGGATTCAAGCTTTTTCCTCTAGGAATCACATATCTTATGAATTCATGATTCTTTTCAATATGAGGTTTCTGCCACGAAGCCATTGGATCGCAATAAAAGACATCCGTTCTTATGAGATGATCTTCGGTCATTTCAATATCTTCTGGTCTTTTAAATTCACTTCCGTTATCAGTTAGAATAACTGGAAATAGCCTCACGAACCTTTCAATACCTAATCCTCGTTCAAGAAAGTCAAAAACCATCTTTACCGATGAGGCTGAACCGTCAGGCATAAGGAACATCAGCATTATAGAGTTATCTCTAAAGATCATTGTGAGAAGTCTTTTTCCTTTTTCTCTAACACCTTTTACAGTGTCCATTTCCACAACACTTAGTCCTGAATATTTCATGAATGATTCAAAATCTT